>NZ_JBHHJU010000034.1:0-54925 GCF_042136325.1 Neobacillus sp. KR4-4 | reverse complement strand
ACCAAGTAAGCGAAGAAGCGAAAATAGCTTCTCTTCTTAGAGTTGGTCAAAAATAAACCAAAACCGAGTTTAAGTAGGGAGCCTTGACAGTTTCGTTCATATCAGGAGGCTCCCCGGCACGCCCGCGAACCGCTTGTGCCCGGAACGGAAATCAACAGACTAGTTACACAGCCAATTTTTATTATATTTCCGTTACCTAACGGAAAAAACCTTTCTGTAAAATTAAACGCTTTCAACGTAAACTATAAAACATAAAGAGGTTAAAACACTTTAGATTATTTTTCAAAATAACTTTTATGGATAATAGGAGGAATAAATCAATGAATATTTTATTATGTTGTGCAGCAGGAATGAGTACAAGTTTATTAGTAACCAAGATGGAAAAAGCAGCCCAAGAACAAGGGTTGGAAGGGAAAATCTGGGCAGTTGCAGCTAACTCAGTCAATCAACATATTGACAATGCGGATGTCCTTCTTTTAGGACCTCAGGTTAGATACCTTCTTTCAAATATGAAAAAGTTAGGTGAAGAAAAGGGCATACCAGTGGATGCCATCAATCCCATCCACTATGGTACATGTAACGGTGCAGAAGTTTTAAAAACAGCTATAAATCTAGCCAATAATAAATAATAAAGGGAGAAAAGAAAATGAGTAAATTCAACAGCTTTCTAGAAGAGAAAGTCATGCCAGTTGCAGGAAAAATTGGTGCGCAAAGACACTTATTGGCTCTTCGTGATGGTCTTATTGCGACCATGCCATTCATTGTCATTGGTTCATTTTTCTTGATCGTGGCTAATTTACCGATTCCAGGTTATGCTGATTGGATGACTTCTATTTTTGGCCCAACATGGGCTGCTAAATTAAGTTATCCAGTAGATGCAACTTTCAATATCATGTCACTTATTGCAGCGTTCGCCGTGGCTTACCGACTAGCAGAAGGCTATAAGCTTGACGCGATGAGTGCGGGTGCAATTTCAGTTGCTGCTTTCATGTTGACAACACCATTTAGTTTCTTATTTACTCCAACTGGAGCTGAAGAAGGAGTTTTGGTAACTGGTGCCATTTCAAAAGCTTTCTTGAGCAGTAAAGGTTTGTTTGTTGCGTTACTGTTTGCCATTATATCAACAGAAATTTATCGTTGGGTTGTCAAAAAAGATATTGTTATTAAAATGCCAGCGGGTGTACCGCCTAGTGTTGGTAAATCATTTGCAGCATTAATTCCAGGATTTTTTGTTCTTCTTGTGGTTTGGGTAATCCGTTTACTTGTTGAAATGACTCCTTATCAAAGTATCAACGGTTTAGTTACGACCCTTTTAGGTGACCCATTAAAGTTGGTAGGTCTTACTCTAGGTGGAACCATTGTTGCTGAATTATTCGTAACTTTATTATGGGCTACTGGATTACACGGTACAAACATTGTTAAAAGTGTAATGGAACCAATTTGGTTTGGTGCGATGGGTGACAATATGACGGCCTATCAAGCTGGACAGCCTCTACCTCATATTGTTACACAACAATTCTGGGATAACTTTGTTCACATCGGTGGAACAGGTGTAACATTTGGTTTGGTTCTATCCATGGTTATGTTTGCTAAATCTCAACAAATGAAAAGTCTTGGTCGTTTGGCGCTTGCTCCAAGTATCTTTAACATTAACGAGCCATTAATATTTGGTATGCCAATCGTGTTAAACCCAATCATGATCATTCCATTCGTCCTTACTTCAATCGTTACTGTTATTGTCACCTTCCTAGGAATGGATATGGGATTAGTCGCAAAACCATCCGGTATTGCAGTGCCTTGGACCATGCCGCCAATTATCTCAGGATATCTTGCTTCTGGCGGACATATTTCAGGTGCTATCATGAACTTAGTTAACATTGCTATTTCTTTTGTCATTTATCTTCCATTCTTCAGAATATATGATAAAGCGAAAAAGAGAGAAGAAGATGCAATGAACAAAGGCGAAACAAAGGAAAGTATCGCCTAAGGAAAAAGACTGGGTATTAGTTCGGGGATCCAAAATTGACAGGAGAGGATATTGTTCCTCTCCTAGTAAATCATATGAAAGGCTGTTAATCATGAATAAAGAGGAACTTTACAATCATGCATTTCAACTAATCCTTCATTCAGGAAATGCAAAAAGCTTAGCAATGGAAGCGATGTATGCAGCTAAAGAGGGAAATTTCGATGAAGCGGAAGGAAAACTAACCGAAGCAGATTCTGCATTTAATGAAGCACATCATGTCCAAACTGATTTAATCCAAAAGGAAGCAGGCGGAGATGACTTTAATCTTCCTCTTATTATGATTCATGCACAAGATCATTTGATGAACTCATTGACTCTAAAAGATTTAGCGAGAGAAATCATTGAATTGCATAAACTTATCAAAAAGGCTTAAAACAAGATCATCTTTCAGGAGGACATACAAAAGTTAAACATTGTTGGTAACTATGCAAAAGGTATGTCATTTTTTAATTGCCCAATATTGGGCTTTTTTTATTAAAGATTATTTCGCATACTCGTTCTTAGAAAGGAAATGAAATTAAATGAAAAAAACATTCCCAGAAAATTTTTTATGGGGTGGAGCTACTGCTGCAAACCAATATGAAGGTGGATACAATGAAGGCGGAAGAGGGCTGGCAACAAGTGACTTCATAACAAATGGTTCTGCAGACCGTCCAAGAAAAATTACCATCCAGTTAAATGATGGCACAAAAACAATGGTAAACCGACGACCTACCGGGGACCCGAAAGTAGATACGATACCAGAAGGTGCATCAGGCTATATTGATGAAAATGTTTATTATCCAAGCCATAAAGCGGTAGATTTTTACCACCATTACAAAGAAGATATTGCTCTTTTGGGAGAAATGGGGTTTAAGTGTTTCCGGCTATCTCTTAGTTGGTCCCGTATCTTCCCAAAAGGTGGAATTGAAGGGGAACAACCAAATGAGGAGGGGCTAAAATTTTACGAAGATATTTTTAAAGAATGCAAAAAATATAATATCGAACCATTAGTCACGCTTTATCATTTTGAAACTCCTGCTTATTTGGCTGAACATTTTAATGGATGGGGCGGACGTGAGACGATTGATTGTTTTTTAAGATTGTGTACAGAAGTTTTTACAAGGTATAAAGATTTAGTTAAGTACTGGATCACCATTAATGAAATTAATGTATTAAATGGTTATGCCTTTATGGGAACCAGAGAGGCTGCTGCGCAGGTACGTTATCAAGCAAAGCATCATATGTTTGTAGCGAGTGCACGTGCCAATAAGCTTTGTCACGAGATTATTCCGGATGCAAAGATTGGCTGTATGGTTGCATTAAGCTGCATTTACCCGAAAGATTGTAAGCCGGAAAATGTATTTGGAGCTTTGGATTATCGAAGAGGAGCTCTGATCTATTCCGATATCATGATGAGAGGGTATTACCCATCGTACGCTGGCCGTCTTTTTGAAGAAATGGGGGTAACTATAAAAAAGGAACCAGGGGATGATGAAATAATCAAGGCGCATCCTTCCGATTTTTTATCATTTAGTTATTACCGCAGCAGTGTATACCATACTGAAATTGTTCAGAATACCGATACGGGCGGACAAATGGGAGATGTAAATCCTTTCGTAGAAAAAACGGAGTGGGGTTGGGCAATTGACCCAATTGGGCTAAGATACACTTTATCTGAACTTTATGACCGATATCAAAAACCTCTCTTTATTGTTGAAAACGGAATGGGAACCATTGATAAAGCGGATGAGAATGGATATGTGGAGGATGATTATCGGATCCAATACTTCCGGGATCATATTGAAGAAATGAAAAAGGCGGTTACTTTAGACGGTGTTGACTTAATGGGCTATACACCATGGGGCTGCATTGATGTAGTTTCAGCAGGAACTGGAGAGATGAAAAAACGATACGGTTTTATTTATGTAGATATGGATGACGAAGGAAACGGAACATTAGAAAGAACAAAGAAGAAATCATTTGATTGGTATAAGAAAGTGATTGCAACTAACGGTGAAGACCTTAGTTTTTAAATGAAATATATATCAAGATTAACAAAACATAAAACAGGTGCTTAGCACCTGTTTTATGTTTTATTTACGCGCTTAAATCATCAAGATCCTGCCTTTAAAATTTAATGCGGTTGACTTTTCATGATACTATAATGAGTATATGAATTTGATATGTAATGAGGTTGAGAATCATGAGTACAATTTTAGATATTGCCAAGCTTGCGGGTGTGGCGAAGAGTACGGTTTCTCGGTTTTTGAATGGCGGCTCTGTTGGGGAAGCGACGAAGAAAAAAATTGAACAAGCGATAAAGGACACCGGGTATACGCCGAATCCATTTGCACAGAGCTTGAAAGCGAAGAAAACGAATATTATTGGCACGATTGTCCCGCGGCTTGATTCCTACGCTTCTTCGCAAACGTTAATTGGTATTGATGAGCAATTAAAACAGCTGAATTATCAAATGATGATTTCTAATACAAGTCAAAATCTAGAGCGAGAGATTGAAAGCATTTATAGCTTTGCCAATCAAAAGATGGCGGGGATTATTTTGCTTGCTACCGAAATCACGAGGCAGCATATCGAGGCATTTGAAACCGTTAAAGTTCCTGTTCTGCTAATAGGACAAGAGCATGAGGATTTTTATAGTCTAATTCATGATGATTTTTGTGCTGGTTATGAAATGGGGCGGTATGTTCTTGAAAAAGGATATCGGAAAATTGCATATCTAGGTGTAACGGAACGGGATATTTCAGTAGGGGTGAAGCGAAAACAAGGCTTTAAAAAGGCGGTTCAAGAAGTAGAGGATTGTGAAGTTCGCTTCTTTGAGACATTGTTCAAGATTCCAGCTGCGCAAGCTAGTGCAATGGAAATCATCCATGAATTTCAGCCTTCGATCATTGTTTGCGCGACCGATAATATTGCCCTTGGGGTGATGAAGGCTGCGTATTCAGAGGGGCTAACGATTCCTAAAGATATAGCATTAACGGGTTTTGGCGGATATGATGTGACAGAGATCATGCATCCAGGCTTAACGACAGCGAAGTTTTTTTATAAAGAAGCGGGGGAAACGGCTGCAAAACATATCGTAGAGTTAGTCAATGAACGCCCTGTCGAAAGAGTAACTATTTCTAAATTTGAAATTATTGAGCGGGAAAGCGTTGACAATTTCTTTAATCGTCCACTATAATAAAAACAGCGAAACCGGTTCCAATCAAGAGAACCTTTTCACTTGGTAACAATCGAATTCGGTTTCTCTTTTAATAATTTATTTTTTTATCATACTTTGGAACCGGTTCCGTAAAAAGGGATTTTATTTTTGCTCAAAAACGGAACCGGTTCCTAAAACAAATCAAATGAAAAGAGAGGGATTAAGATGGATCATAAAAAAATTGCACGGGAAGTTCTAAATGCCATAGGCGGTCAGGAAAACCTATCAGCTGCAGCGCATTGCGCCACACGCTTACGTCTAGTTTTACATGATGAATCAATCGTTAATCAGGCAGAATTGGATAACATGGATGTAGTGAAAGGAACCTTCTCAACGGGAGGTCAGTTTCAAATTATCTTAGGATCTGGGACGGTGAACGAGGTTTATAAGCATTTGGCGGAGATCTCTGGTCAATCGGAAATGTCAACGAGTGATGTGAAAAACGCGGCAGCGAAGAAACTGAATCCAATTCAGCAATTCGTCAAAATGCTGTCAGACATTTTCGTTCCGATTATCCCAGCAATCGTCGCTGGTGGTTTACTAATGGGAATAAACAATGTCCTAACGGCTCCAGACTTGTTTATTGAAGGAAAATCTTTAGTGGATGCCAATCCAGAAATGGCTGATTTAGCAGCACTTATTAATACATTTGCCAATGCAGCCTTTGTCTTTTTACCAATTTTAATTGGTTTTTCAGCAACGAAAAGGTTCGGAGGGAATCCTTTCCTTGGGGCCGCACTTGGAATGCTAATGGTTCATCCGGACTTATTAAATGGGTACGGTTATGGTGCCGCCTTACTGAAAAATGAAGTCCCGGTTTGGAATCTTTTTGGATTAGAAATTGAAAAGGTAGGATATCAGGGAACCGTACTTCCTGTTCTTGCCGCCTCTTTTATTCTAGCAAAAATCGAAACGTCTTTAAGGAAGGTTGTTCCCTCTGCTTTAGACAATCTATTAACACCGTTATTGTCTATCTTTATTACTGGAGTTTTAACGTTCACATTGGTAGGACCGCTGACACGCTCAGCTGGTAATCTATTAACAGATGGTATTGTCTGGTTATATGACTCAACAGGTGTCATTGGCGGAATCATCTTCGGTTTACTTTATGCGCCAATTGTTATTACAGGTATGCACCATAGCTTTATTGCAGTAGAAACGCAATTGCTTGCTGATGTTGCGAAAACGGGTGGATCGTTTATCTTTGTCATTGCGGCAATGTCAAACATTGCGCAAGGAGCAGCGACACTTGCTGTGCTAAAGACAACGAAAAATGCCAAGATTAAAGGAACCGCTTCAGCAGCTGGAATCTCTGCCTTATTAGGGATTACGGAACCAGCGATGTTTGGGGTTAACTTGAAATTACGCTATCCATTTATCGGTGCCATTATTGGTTCTGCTGTCGGATCTGGCTTTGTTACAGTGTTCAAGGTGAAAGCGACTGCGTTAGGGGCAGCTGGTATACCAGGAATTATCTCGATTCGCCCAGATACAATTATTTCGTATATTATCGGTATGGCCATTGCGTTTGCCGTCGCATTTATAGTTACGATTGTTTTAGCAAAAAGAGAAGAGAAAATAACAGTTAAAAAATCATCTGGTCAAGCAGCAGCATAATAAAAGAATGAAAAGGGGAATCCAGTGATTCTCCTTTCTGTATTAGGAGTGAATCAGCATGGAATGGACAACCGAAAAACGATACAGAAGCATGGACGACGTGACCGAAGAGGAAATTCAAGGGTTAGCCAAACTAGTGAATCAATGTCCATGGCGGCAGTCTTTTCATATTCAGCCGATGACAGGATTGTTAAATGACCCGAATGGCTTTAGTTATTTTAATGGGGAATATCATTTATTCTATCAATGGTTTCCGCTTGGGCCGGTCCATGGGTTGAAGCATTGGTATCATACGAAGTCTAAAGACCTTGTTCATTGGGAAAATGTTGGAATGGGCATAGAGCCGTCAAATAAATTTGATAGTCATGGGGCGTATTCCGGAAGTGGAATAGAGCATGATGGGAAATTATATTTAATGTACACTGGCAACACGCGCGATGAATATTGGAATCGACACCCGTATCAATGTTTAGCAGTAATGAGTCCGGATGGAAGCATTGTGAAAATGGATGCACCGGTGATTGCTGATATTCCAAGTGGCTATACCGATCATTTTCGCGATCCGAAGGTTTGGCAGCATGGGGATCATTTCTACGCGGTGATTGGTGCTCAAAGGGAAAATGAGACTGGAAGTGTCGTTTTATATCGCTCTATTAATCTAAAAGATTGGCAGTTTGCGGGTGAATTGAAGACTGGTTTAGGTGAAAATTTCGGTTATATGTGGGAATGTCCGGATTATTTTGAGCTGGACGAGCAAGGTGTGTTCCTTTTCTCCCCACAAGGGTTAAAAGCGGAAGGCGACCACTATCAAAACATTTATCAATCAGGGTATGTACTTGGAAGTCCAATAGATTTAGAGAATATCGAGTTAAAGCATGGTGCATTTCATGAGTTGGATCGCGGGTTTGATTTTTACGCACCACAATCGACGGTGGATCATCAAGGGAGACGTATTTTAGTCGGCTGGATGGGATTACCGGAGATTGACTATCCTACTGATAAAAATGGGTGGGCACACTGCTTAACACTCCCTCGTGAGCTATCGGTTAAAGACGGTAAGCTGGTTCAGCAGCCAGTGCCTGAGTTAGTATTGCTTCGCGGAGAAGAGGTGGAAGCGAGTCAAACAGTTGAGAATGAAAATGTTAGTTTGGATCATTTCGAGGGAGACGTGTATGAGCTTCTTGTGGAATTCTCTGATAGTACAGCAGAGGAGTTTGGTTTGGAACTCCGGGTCGGAGAAATAGATAAAACCGTGATTAAATATGATGCGGTTGCGAAAAAGGTTGTATTTGACCGGACTGGGTCGGGTGAATCCTTTGCTGAGGAGTTTGGTACCGTTCGGAAGTGTATGTTGGATGCTGAAAAGATTTCGTTCCGAATCTTTGTTGATGTCTCCTCTGTTGAAGTGTTTGTAAATAATGGGGAAGAAGTATTTACCGCAAGGATTTTTCCTGGTGAAAATAGTAATGGAATTCGCGTGTTTGCTCGTGGTGGTCAAACGAAAGTAAAGGCTGCTAAATGGGATATCATATAGACTTTTTAGACTTACTTGAGGTGAAAGAATGGGAAAGCTATTTTCGATTGGAGAGATATTAATTGATTTTATTCCACTTCAAAAAGGGGTGGCCTTAAAGGATGTTTTTTCTTTTGAGAGAGCCCCAGGGGGAGCGCCGGCAAATGTGGCTGCGGCCGTTTCTAAATATGGGCAGAAAGCAGCGATGATTTCTAAATTAGGAAACGATGCGTTTGGTGACTTTTTAGTCGAGCAGCTTGTCGAGGCTGGTGTTGAGATGGACAAAGTATACCGGACTGGTGAAGCGAATACAGCTTTGGCTTTTGTCTCGTTAAAAGAAAATGGGGAACGTGATTTTTCATTTTACCGTAATCCTTCTGCTGATTTGCTGTTAAGAGAGGAGGAGATCGAGCCAGTGTGGTTCCAAGCTGGGGATATACTCCATTTTTGCTCGGTTGATCTTGTGGAAAGCCCGATGAAACAGGCTCATAAAAAGGCAATTAGAGCTGTGTCAGAGGCGGATGGCCTGGTCAGTTTTGACCCCAATGTGCGGCTGCCGCTTTGGAAAAATCCAGATGACTGTCGTAAGGCGATTCTCGAATTCTTACCGACTGTGGATATCGTAAAGGTTTCTGATGAAGAGCTAAATTTTATTACGGGAATAAAAGAGGAGTCCGTTGCGATACAATCGCTGTTCGTTGGAAACGTGAAGGCAGTTATCTACACAAAGGGAGCTGCTGGCGCAGATTTGTTTTTAAAGGATGAAAAGATTGAATCGAGAGGATACTCAGTTAAACCTGTGGACACTACAGGAGCGGGTGACGCATTCATGGGCGGATTTTTATATCAATTGCTAGAGTTGAAAGCAACCCCGGCTAATCTCGAGGAAGTATTACGGGGCAATCAAACAGAGATATTGCGATTTGCCAATGCAAGCGGGGCTCTCACTACAACAGGAAAAGGAGCAATTTCCGCCCTTCCAACTAAGGGGGAAGTTGAGGAGCTTATAGGCTAGTGATACGCATGTAGTCTGCAAGGGACAATGTATAGTTAGGCTTACTTTTATATTGGCATCAATAGCAATAACCACTTCCTATAAAAATTAGGGAGTGGCTTTTTGTGCTGTTAAAATTTATCCATGTTTTTATCAAAGTAAATTACTATTCCAATAATCGGTTAATTTTAACATAAAAGGTAAACAATACAATCGTGTGTTCTAAAACCATTTTAACGAAAATACTTTTGAGCATTTATAGGAGAGATTTTAATGTTCAAGAAAATCCTTTCTCTCATACCGGACTATATCATTTTCGTACAAGCATTTATTACATTCATAGTTCCACTTGGATTTTTTAAATTTTTCAAATGGGTTCATTCATTAGAGAAGAGTGATGATTAATGAGATGGCGCAGGCTAAACAAAAACCGGATGAAAATTGAAGAGTCTGCAAAAAATGCAAAACAGGATAAACAGCCATTTCAAGAATCTATTAATGAAATGACTGGCAATCTTACGGAAGATCTAAATTTAATTCGCCAAGAGATTGGGCATAATTCAGATGTGAAATTTCGTGAGTTTCAAATGGGAACAACGGGTATACGTATTGCTATTATTTTTATAGATGGGTTGGCAGATGCGGATGTAATTAATAATCATATTTTGGTTGATCTCATGTGGGCTTCACCAAAAGATACCGGCCATCCTCTAAAAAATTCCTCCTTAAAGGAGTATATTAAAAATCAAGCCCTTTCTGTATGCGGTTTAAGTGAAGCTCGTGCTCTTAAGGATATAACCTCCGGAATAATGTTTGGGTCAATTGCGATTTTAGTCGATGGTCTAGAAGACGTTTTCCTGGCTGGCATTGCTAATGCTAAAACAAGAAATATTGAAGAGCCGTCTACTGAGGCATTGGTACATGGACCTAGGGTAGGCTTTATTGAAAATTTAAAGGATAATACAGCTCTTCTCCGGCGGCATGGCAAAGATCAAAATTTATCTATCATCAGCACTCAGGTTGGAGAGCGGTCCAAAAAAGAACTAGTCATTATCTACATGAAAGATATTGTAGACCCTCATTTATTAGAAGAGGTTAAGCAACGGATTAACAAAATAAAAATTGATGATGTCCATGACTCTAGTTATATTGAACAATTAATCGAAGATAATTTTTTAAGTCCATTCCCGCAAGTGCAAAGTACAGAACGACCTGATCGTGTTATGGGGGCTTTGATGGAAGGAAGGGTAGCTATACTGTTGGACGGCTCACCTTTTGCCTTAATTGTTCCTGTTACCTTCCATATGCTGCTACAGTCTCCTGAGGACTATTACGAAAGATGGATGGCTGCGACATTAATTCGTATATTACGTTATCTTTCAGCCTTTATTGCTTTATTTGTTCCTTCTTTATATATTGCTTTTATTTCCTTTCATCCAGGATTAATTCCAACTAAGCTCATTTTCTCCATAGCAGCCACCAGAGAGGGAGTTCCTTTCCCTCCTTTAATTGAGGCACTCATAATGGAAGTATCAATAGAAGTATTAAGAGAAGCCGGGCTTCGTTTACCAAAACCTATTGGACAATCGATAGGGATCGTCGGCGGTTTAGTCATTGGAGAAGCAGCAGTGCAAGCAGGAATAGTAAGTCCAATCATGGTCATCGTTGTCGCTGTCACGGCCATATCTTCATTCACGTTACCGCAATATAATGTAGGGGTTGCATTAAGAATTCTTCGCTTTGCGTCAATGTTATTTGCTAGTGTGTTTGGATTATATGGAGTCGTTCTATTCTTCCTGTTGCTATGCAGTCATTTGGTCAGGCTTAAAAGTTTTGGCATTCCTTATGTGAGCCCGGCTGTATCATTTCGATTGTCGGATTGGAAGGACTTCATGATACGGGTCCCCTTATTCCTGATGAAACGCCGTCCAAAACTGTTGCATCCAAAAGATTCAGTAAGAAAAAGGTAACGGTTTGAAAGGAGTTGACCAATTATGACTTCCAGTCCTTTAGATCGAATAACTTCGCATCAAGCAGTAATGTTTATCACAAATTTTATTTTCGGTGCAGGGATTTTAACACTGCCCAGAACTACGACAGAAAAAATAAAGACTCCCGATTCTTGGATCGCCATAATTGTTAGTGGAGTAATTATTACTTTTGTAGCAGTAGTCATATTAAAACTATGCCAAAGATACCCGAATGAAACTTTCTATCAATTTAATCAAAAACTTCTTGGAAAATGGATAGGATCGCTGCTAAGTTTAACAGTTATCTGCTACTATATTGCGTTGTCCGCTTATGAGGTTCGAACTATGGCTGAAACTACCCGATTATTCTTACTTGAGGGAACTCCAACATGGGCTATCATGATGCCATTTTTGTGGATTGGTCTTTACTTAGTTCAGGGCGGGGTAAATGCCATTGCGCGGTTATTAGAAATTATTTTTCCAATTACGGTTCTGTTTCTCCTTATGGTCATGTTTTTAGGCATCGAATTATTTGAGGTGGATAACTTACGTCCGGTGCTAGGATCGGGGGTTAGACCTGTTTTGAAGGGGTTAACAACTTCCTCTCTTTCCTTTGCAGGCTTCGAAATTCTCCTCTTTATTTATATGTTTATGAAGGAAAAGACCAAGGTAACAAAAGTTCCATTACTTGGAGTTGGAATACCCTTTATCTTTTATACCATTACCGTGGTAATCGTAGTAGGTACCATGTCAGTAGACGCGGTGGTGACACAAACATGGCCTGTACTTACATTTATTCGAAGCTTTGAAATCAAAGGCCTTTTATTTGAACGATTCGATTCCCTCATTCTTGTCATTTGGATTATGCAAATATTCTCTACGTATGTCATTGCATTATTTATTGCTACTCTAGGATTGAATCAGATTTTTTCGAAAAATAGTTCCGCGTTTATTTATAGTTTAATGCCGCTCATTTATTTAGTTTCTATGATTCCTAAAAATATAAATGAGGTATTCAAAATGTCAGATGTGATTGGTAATTTCGCTCTTTATTTATTTTTTATTATGCCGATTGTCCTTTTCATTATCTCAAAGGTGAAGGAAAGAAAATATGAAAAAATGTAAGCCAAAACTGAGAAATTCATTTGTCTCGATCCTTTTACTTTTTCTGCTGTCAGGCTGCTGGAGCAGCAAGTCCATTGAAGATTTAAATATCGCTGTCGGCACAGCTGTAGATAAATCAAAAGATGGAAAAATACGATCGACTCTTCAATATGTAATACCAAATGCAATCGGTAGTTCAAATAACAAATTGCCACAACAAAAACCTTATATTAATGTCTCTGCGACAGGAAATTCACTAGAACCAATTGGTTGGGAAACGACCTTAAGAAGGGAAGGGTTTATTTCAGGGGCACATGAAAAAGCAGTGATTATTGGGCAAAGTCTTGCTCGTGAAGAGCCAATAAGAGAAATAACAGATTTGTTCTTTCGGGATATCGATATTAGAGGAAGTACCTTAGTTTTTATTTCTAAAGGAGCAGCCGCACGAACTCTAGAAGCAAAGGAACCAGAAGTCATTCCTGCTATGCGCTTGGTAGAAATTGCAGAACAGGAACTTACAACTAAAGCTTTAAGGCACATCTCATTAATGAAGATTTGGGGGAAATCGAACTCACAGACCAGCTTCCTTTTACAACTAATAGATATAAAAAAGGGAGAAATTGAATTTGATGGAGCGGCCGTAATCAAAGGAAGGACCAACAAGATGATTGGGATTCTTAATAAGGAAGAAATTGAAGGCATAAATTGGATAACAGGAGAGGGTAAAAGCGGAGCGGTAAAAGCCTACCAAAAAGAGTCGGATAAACCCACATATTATCAGATTCAGTCAATGAAAAGCAAAATTAAGCCGCATGTTACCGGTGGCAGAATTTCGTTTGATGTAAAAATTGAGTCAGAGGGAAGGATCGCTGAATATTGGAATCCTCACTTTAAACCTGCTTTTAAGAACAAAACTATTAAACAAATCGAAAATGCGACGGAGAAGGAAGTGCGACGCTTAGTAGTGAATACTACCAAAAAAATGCAAAAGGAATTGGGAGTGGATGTGGGGGGATTTGGCAATCAATTACGAATACAATATCCCAATGTCTGGAAAAACGTAAAGGGGAATTGGGATGAAAAATTTAGTGAGCTTCCGATTACCTATGATGTATCGATTACGATAAAGGATTACGGAATGATTGGTTCAAAGAAAAAATAAAGATAGTGGAATAAAATTTATATTTTTCTGTAACCTGCCTACTACAAGGCGGGTTATTCTTTTATATATAAACACTCATGCCAGCATCCAAGGAAGCCGACCTGTTCTTAATTATGTTTCGTATCGCTGGGCGATATAACTCTTGCAAATAAGTCATAAATCCTTCATATTTAATAGAAAAGGAGGTTCGATATGCGACGTGATATACAACCGAATGAACGTGCGTTCTCTTCCAAAGAAGCGGCAGAAGAAGTAGGGATTGCAACGCCCACTGTTCGAAAATATGGCCAAATCTTGGAGCGGAATGGATATGAGTTTTTGAAGGATGGCGATCGACGTATCTTTGTTCAATCCGATATAGGAGCGCTTATAGCGTTACGCGATACGGACAAGCCCCTGGACGATACAGCTAAAGAGATTGTGTATCAACAAAAAGAAAGATTAGAAGGATCCAATGAAACGGAGATTGTAGCACAGGAGATATTTGGAAATCTACCACAAGATCCCAAGCAATTAAAAGAGGTCTTAATGTTTGTAGTCAATGAACTTGCAGCTTCACGTGAAATGAATGTTCAATTGACAAACGATATGTCACAGCTGAAAACCTCGGTTTCCCGACTTCAGCAAGATCACCATGTTATCAGTTCTAGTATTGCAAATTCAGCGCAAAAAACGAATACTAAAATTGAAAAATTAATTGAACAACAAAATACCCATTACGAAACATTGCTGCTACAAGAAATACAAAAAAGTGAATCCTTACAAAAAGAGATACAAAATATACGGGACGAACTGGAAAAAGAATGGCGTTCACAAAATGATTTTAATAAACGTTTAGAAGAGGCTATTGAAAAACCTAGAGTAAAATGGGGAGGACTTTTATCGATATTTAGAAAATAAAGTGTCCTTTTAGGCTGCTCTAATGTCTTTTGTATCGCGGGGCGATATGCTGTTTGTTTCGTATCGCTAGGCGATATATTAAAGACCTTGGGTACCAACATAAAGAAGGACTAGAAGAGACCGTTGCGATACCCGATACAAATAAAATTTCACCCCACGACCTCATTCAATTAAAATTTCACTATTTTTCAAATTTCAACAAATTCCCGGGAAATATCTACAAATTCTGAAGTATATATCGACAAAGTTAGAAGCTATTATTTAATTTATATTTCTAGATGAATGGAAGGCATAATGTAATATCATTATTTCTCGAAAAAGCATCGAACCTTACTTAATCAGGTTTAGTGCTTTTTTATTTATGCTGTTATCGGCATCGTTGTTCGGACACGAGTGCCATTGATATCACGAAAGCTGTCCGAAGCTGACCGATGTTAGGACATGAGTGCCATTGATATCACGAAAGCTGTCCGAAGCAACCGATGTTAGGACATGAGTGCCATTGAAACTATGAAAGCTGTCCGAAGACGCCCGATGTTTGGACACGAGTGCCTTTGAAACTATGGAAACTGTCCGAAGATGACCGATGTTTGGACACGAGTGCCTTTGAAGTCACGGAAGCTGTCCGAAGACGATTGATGTTTGGACATGACTCCCTTTGAAACTATGAAAGCTGTCCGAAGACGACCGATGTTTGGACACGAGTGCCTTTGAAGTCACGGAAGCTGTCCGAAGACGATTGATGTTTGGACATGACTCCCTTTGAAACTATGAAAGCTGTCCGAAGACGCCCGATGTTTGGACACGAGTGCCTTTGAAACTATGGAAACTGTCCGAAGACGACCGATGTTTGGACACGAGTGCCTTTGAAACTATGGAAACTGTCTGAAGACGCCCGATGTTCGGACACGACTCCCTTTGAAATCGCGAAAACTGTCCGAATGGGCCACAAATCAAATACAGCAACAACGTTTACTATAAGAGCTTTATTTATTTTCTCAGTGCTGCTTTCTAGATATGAAATTTACTATTGTCTTAGACTGGTGGACATGATAGAATCTGAATATTATAAATTTTCAAAAGTTATATCGATAAAGGAAATCGCTTTCTTAATTGTTCATCGAGAAACTACATAAATAGTGGAATATTTTGGGGAGGATTACAGATGAGAAAGAGTTTAGCATTAGTATTGTGTGGATTATTATTGTTACTTTCCGCGTGCAGTGGGGGAAGTAAGGAAACAGGAGGAGAGGAAAAAGAGAAAGTTGTAAAAATAGGAATTACGCAAATTGTTGAACATCCGTCTCTTGATGCAGCTCGTGAGGGTTTTATCGCAGCACTGAAGGATGCCGGCTATGAAGAAGGAAAGAATCTGAAGCTTGATTATCAAAATGCTCAGGGGGACATGAACAATAATACGTCCATTGCCCAAAATTTAGTCGCAGACAAGAATGACCTTATTTTGGCTATTGCCACAGCTAGTGCTCAGGCGGTGGTCAATCAGACGAAGGATATTCCAACCTTATTTACTGCGATTACCGATCCAGTCGGAGCCGAGCTTGTCCAAAGCTTAGAAAAGCCAGGCGGGAATGTGACAGGTACATCTGATACACATCCTGACGCTATAAAGAACACGATTGCCGCAATTAAAACCTTTATTCCTGATGCCAAGAAAGTAGGCATCATATATAACAATGGAGAACCCAACTCTGTTGTAAATGTAAAACATGCGAAGACAGCAATAGAGGCAGCCGGACTGGAGGCAGTTGAAACCACGATAACAGCTAGTTCTGAAGTAAAGCAGGCGGCCGAGTCAATGGTAGGTCGTGCAGACGTATTATACATTCCAAAGGATAATACCGTTGTTGCTGCCCTTGAGTCAGTTATAACTGTTGCCAATGCCAAGGATATCCCAACCTTTGTTGGTGAAGGTGATTCTGTAAAACGTGGAACATTCGCATCTTATGGATTTGACTATCACGATTTAGGCTACACTACCGGTAAAATGGCAGTGGAAATTCTCAAAGGAAAAAAACCAAGCGAAATTCCTGTTGGCTTCCCGGAAAACCTTGAACTATTCATTAACAAAAAAGCAGCCCAGGAAGAAGGAATTACCCTAACAGAGGAGATGCTTAAGGACGCAAGAATAGTAGGAGAATAAGACCCTGCGATTATCTGTAACCTGCCATAAACATGGCAGGTTTTTTTCCAGGGGCTTTTTTTATAAAGATATTTCATTATTAAAAAAATTTTCATAATTATATTGACATTCTCTTTATCCGATGATAAATTTTAAAACATAGTTAACCAATCGGAATAATGTATATGCCGTACAGACAACTGTAGGCCTTGCTTCGCTTCTAAAGCGTGCAAGGCCTTTTTTGTTAAAAAAAAGGAATTATCATTTCATTTCGATCATTTTTTAGTGTCGCTCATGCCTTAATTGGTTGGACCACTGGACGTTCAACCAGTATTAAAATTCAATAAAGGAGATGGTATAAATTGTCACACAAATTCTTAATTCATCACATCGGGGATTCCGTTGGAGTTGCCATTGCGGACATTTCTGCAGAAGAGGCTGTACAGGGAGTTTATTTAGAGGATGATTCTACCATTCTAATAAACTCCAAACATGATATTCCTCTAGGACATAAGATTGCGCTAGAAGATATTACTAAGAACAGTAAGGTGATTGAGTACCGCGTGCCAATCGGCATTGCAACCGAAGAAATTAAACAAGGAAGTTATGTTCATACACATAACCTAAAAACGGCGAGGTGGTAAAAATGGAAAATACTATTTGGGGTTACCGTAGAGAAAATGGAAGAGTTGGTATTCGGAATCATGTAGTGATCCTGCCTGTGGATGATATCTCCAATGCTGCAGCAGAAGCAGTAGGTAGAATTGTGCCTGGGACATTAGCAATTCCGCATGCATACGGCAGATTGCAATATGGACCTGATCTTGATTTATTTTTTAATACAATGATTGGCAATGGTGCGAATCCAAACGTGGCGGCCGTTATCGTAATTGGGATTGAGCCAAAGTGGACCGAGCGAATTGTAGAAGGAATTAAGAAGACAGGAAAACCTGTAGCGGGTTATTCTATCGAGCGATATGGTGATTTTTCCACAATTGAGAGGGCAGCAAGAACAGCCCAAAAATTCCTCCAACAGGCTTCTGAAATCCAAAGAGAACCTGTTGAGCTTTCTGAAATTCTAGTAAGTATCAAATGCGGCGAGTCAGATACGACGACAGGATTAGGGTCTTGCCCAACGGTAGGAAATGTAGTAGACCGGTTAGTCGACGGAGGAGGAACGGTATTTTTTGGTGAGACTTCGGAATTAACCGGGGGAGAACATTTAATCGTTGATCGTTGTGAGACACCTGAAGTAAAAGATAAGTTTTTAGACATTTACAATAATTATATAGAAGAAATTGAATCAAAAGGTGTTGACCTGCTAGGAAGTCAGCCGACAGAAGGGAATATTAGGGGGGGACTTACCACTATTGAAGAAAAAGCCCTTGGTAATATTGAAAAAACAGGCACGAAAAAAGTAGTCGATGCATTAGGTCCTGCAGAAGCACCGACAAAAACCGGCTTGAATTTTATGGATACTTCATCTGCTGCCGCCGAGTGCATAACTTTAATGGCAGCCGGAGGAGCAGTTGTCCATTTCTTCCCAACAGGCCAAGGTAATATTATTGGTAATCCAATCGTACCTGTAATAAAAATCTCAGCGAATCCAATTACGGTTGAGACGATGTCAGAGCATATTGATGTGGATGTGACCGGTTTGTTAAATCGGGAATATAACCTTCAACAAGCTGGGGATCAATTATTACAAATGTTAATTAGAACTATTAACGGACGTTTAACCGCTGCTGAAAGTCTCGGACATAGAGAATTTGTCCTTACTAAACTTTATCGTAGTGCTTAAGTGAGGCGAAAATGAAAATAATTATCTCAGAAAAGATGTCTTCTTCCGGTATTTCTCTGCTAAACATCATGGGACAAGTAGTAGAGATCCCAGATTTATGGGCAAATAAAGAGATGTTAATTAATGAAATAATAGATGCTGATGCTTTAATAGTCAGAAATCAAACCAACGTTGACCAAACAGTGATCTCTGCTGCAAAGAAGCTGAAGGTAATTGGTAGATTGGGAGTGGGACTTGATAATATTGATCTTCAAGCAGCGAACCAGCGAAAAGTTAAAATTATTTCTGCCCTAAATGCTAACTCCATTTCTGTTGCTGAGTACGTAATGTCCGCAATTTTGAATGCTAATCGGTCACTTTCTAGAGCGGCTGAAGACGTAAGTAGTGGGAATTGGAACAGACAACGATTTACTGGAAATGAGATATACGGAAAAACGTTAGGTTTAGTTGGAACTGGCGATATAGGTCATAGGCTTGCGAAGCGTGCCTTAGCATTTGGTATGAAGGTAGTTGGTTATGATCCCTATTTACATGATTTAAGTTTCCCGTTTGTCGAAACAGGAATCGAAAAGCTTCCATTTCATCAATTACTTATCGAGTCCGATTTCATTAGCATACACACTCCATTAACACTAGATACACGTTCGATGTTTAGTTCGTCAGAATTTAATTTAATGAAAAAAGAGGCCTTTCTTATTAATACATCTCGAGGCGGGATTGTAAACGAACATGCTCTATTAGAAGCAGTTGAATCAGGGGAAATTGCAGGAGCCTATTTAGATGTTTTAGATAAAGAACCTGTGGAACCTGACCATTTTTTATTAAACAATAAACGTATTATCATCACTCCGCATATCGCCGGGTTAACAATGGAATCACAAGAGAGAGTTACTAATATGATCTGTGAGGAAGTAGTAAAAGTTCTTAAAGGGGTAGATTCCCTGATGGTTGTAAAATAATCGTTAATTAAAAGGCAGTGATGGCATTGGTGATATACCAACCGGAGCATTTAAAAGAATTTATAGTAAATGTATTAAAAAGTCAACATGTGAATCAGGCCGATGCAGGTGTTGTGGCAGACTCTTTAGTGAGAGCAGACCTGGAAGGGGTCAGCAGCCATGGCATTAGCAGGTTGGCTATTTATTCTAAAAGAATGGAGGAAGGACGGATTAATCCGACCCCTTCCATTTCGATTCAGAAAAAGGCGTTATCGGTCTTATCTGTAGATGGTGACAATGGTCTGGGACAGGCAGTTGCTTATCACGCTTTAAAAGAAGGGATAGCGCTTGCAAAAGAAACAGGAATCGCTGCCATTGGAGTCAGAAATAGCAATCACTTTGGCACTGCTTCTTATTACTGTCAATTAGGCTGTAAAGAAGGTCTGGCAACCATTGTTATGACCAATTCTCCACCAGGAATACCGCCTTGGGGAGGAAAAGAAGCATTTTTTGGCACCAACCCAATTGCTTTTGGCTTTCCTGTAAATAATCAACCCGATTGTATCATCGATATGTCTGCAAGTGTAGTGGCAAGAGGAAAAATTATCTCTGCGGCTAAAGAAGGAAACTCCATTCCGAAAGGCTGGGCCATCGATCAACATGGGGAGGATACCGAAGATCCAAAGGCGGCTTTACTTGGGGCTGTACTTCCTTCCGGAGGAGTAAAAGGATACGGCTGGGCTCTTGCTGTTGAGATTCTTTCAGGAATTTTAACACGAGCAGCATATGGTCCAACTGTAAACAGTATATATGAAGATTCGCATGACATAGCAAACGTTGGCCATTTCTTTCTCTTGATTGACATTGAAAAGTTCCTTCCGCTCCATAATTTTTCAGAAACGTTGAAAACCATGTTATCTCAAATCAAGGATAGTCCTAAAAAAGAAGGAGTCGAGTCGATTCTTTATCCAGGAGAACGCAGGGAAAAGTCGTACAATGAAAGATTGGAGTCAGGCATTAGTTTATCCGCTGAAGTTAGAAAAGAATTAAAGGCACTTGCAGAAAAGTTCAAATTGGATATTCCCGGTGGATTTGATGTTTAAGCAACTAAAGTTTGATCGTTCAACTGTTCCAAGTAAGATTGTGGAGGAATTTAAGCGTCTCATCAAAAGTGGAGAATTAAAGCTGGGAGAAAAATTGCCAGCTGAAAGGGAGCTGTCACAATGGCTTAATGTAAGCAGAAACACAATAAGAGAATCCTATAAAATTCTCTCGACATTGGGATTAATCGAGATCAAGCACGGACAAGGTGCTTTCGTAATGAATGAAAATAGTAATTTGCATTCAATGACCGATCATTTGTTTGTTAGGACCGACCAATTTGCGGATTTGTTTGAAATTAGAAAACTTATTGAGACACAAGCGGTGGTATGGGCAGTCGAGAGAGCATCTGATAAGCAGGTAAATGAATTATATCAGTATGTGGTAGACACTATCCAGCTGATAAAGGCGGATAAAGTAGAAAGGTCAAGTTTGTCAAAAAGAGACCAGGAATTCCATTTAATAATCCTAAAACTTTCACATAATGCATTAGCACTTCGCATGATGATAAATCTTACTGGGCAGCTCCGATCTATGAGAAAGGAAACTGCTAAAATACCAGAACGTATCCAATATTCTTGGAATGAACATGTAAAAATAGCGGAAATGATAAAAGCACGTAATGCTGAAAAAGCAAGAGAATATATGGAGAAACATTTAGAAAGTGTTGAACAGACGTTAAAAGTTGGAACACAGGAAGGAGAGATCTAATGCAAATAAAGTTTATTTCTCCGGACAGAATTGGTGCCATTATCTCAATCATTTTAGGGTGTTTGTCCATCGTTGAATCTATTAGACTTTATCCCTATGGAAACAAAATACTGACTGGGGACCACACTTTTCCCGGATTAATAGGTGTTCTCCTTGTTATCGCTGGAGGAATCCTTCTATTTGAACGAACGAGCAAAGAGAAGACTAAACCTGTCCTGCCTAGAGGAAGAACCGCTTTTATAATGATTGTATCTATCGGCAGCTTATTTATCTATTGTCTTTTAATCGAATACATTGGTTATTTTTTCAGTACAATGATCACATTTATATACATGATTAAAATAATCGGAAATTATCGGTGGATTTTCTCAATACTTATCTCGGTAGTCCTTACTACTGCTTTGTACTTATTATTTATTGTCTTGTTGAAAACACCCTTTCCGAGTAACAATTTACCTTTCTAGAAGGGGGAAGTATAGAAATGGAATCCATCATGTATCTTTTACATGGACTGACTGAAGTCCTTACCCCTTTCAATCTATTGATTGTAGTATTGGGTTCGCTGCTTGGAACACTTGTCGGAGTTCTTCCAGGACTTGGACCAACATCAGCAATTGCCATCCTTTTGCCAATGACAACTATTCTTGATCCTGCACAAGGAATTATGATGATGGCAGGAATATATTATGGATCCATGTATGGGGGATCTACGACGGCCATTTTAATGAATATACCTGGCGAAGCCTCTTCCGTACCCACCACCTTGGATGGATACCCAATGGCAAAATTGGGGAGAGGGGGAGCGGCACTTGGTGTTGCTGCCATAGGCTCCTTCATTGCAGGAATAATTGGACTAATTGGTCTTGTTTTATTTGCTCCTATCTTGGCAGATCAAGCGTTAAAGTTTGGACCGCCGGAGTACTTTACCTTAATGCTCATTGCCTTATTGATTTTATTCAATTTAACTGGCTACTCTTTTGCGAAGTCAATGATTATGGGCTTGTTTGGGTTTTTAATCTCGTTGGTCGGGATCGGCATTTCAAGCGGTATGCCAAGATTTAATTTTGGGGTGGGTGCTCTGACTGGCGGATTCGAAATGATTAGCGTGATTATTGGATTATTTGCCATAACAGAAGTGTTAAAAGGACTTGAGGAAAAACGGGTTAGCATAAAACATGAAAAAATAAAAAATGCCTATCCAAATAAGGCGGATATGAAAATGAGTTTATTTCCTATCCTAAGAGGAAGCCTGCTTGGTTTTATTCTAGGAATTTTACCAGGAGTATCGGCCACAATTACTTCTTTCCTTTCCTATGACTTGGAAAAAAAGGTTTCAAAGAACCCAGAAAGATTTGGCAAAGGTGCGATCGAAGGGGTCGCAGGTCCAGAATCAGCTAATAATGCAACAAGCTCAGGAGGTTTCATCCCCTTGTTAGCATTAGGTATTCCGGCATCACCACCTCTAGCTATTTTATTAGCGGCATTAATGATCTATGGATTAACGCCAGGACCAGTTCTTTT
This sequence comes from Neobacillus sp. KR4-4, assembly GCF_042136325.1. Taxonomy (NCBI): domain Bacteria; kingdom Bacillati; phylum Bacillota; class Bacilli; order Caryophanales; family Bacillaceae; genus Neobacillus; species Neobacillus sp. KR4-4. The sequence continues at coordinate 32,225 of NZ_JBHHJU010000034.1, read as the reverse complement.
TGAACAAAATAGCCAGCTGGTGTGGACGGTTATTGCTAGTATGTTTGTTGGAAATATTATTCTACTTATCTTAAATCTCCCATTGATTGGGCTATGGGCAAAACTTACAGAGGTGCCCTTTGGGATTTTAAGTCCTATGATTTTGATGGTTAGTGTATTAGGTGCTTACTCTGTTCGAAACAGTATGTTTGATGTGATTGTAGCAATAATTTTTGGAATATTAGGATATCTGTTTCATAAATATCAGTGGCCCATCATCCCTTTTGTTTTATGCTTAGTCTTAGGCCCAAAAATGGAAAGTTCATTTATCCAATCGCTTGAAATATCATCAGGAAATTTGTTGATCTTTTTCCAAAGGCCCATTTCATTAACATTACTTCTATTAGCAGGGGTATTAATGATCATCTCTATCTTTTTAATGAAACGGACAAAAAAGCGTATCATGCAGGAGACAGGCGGCCAAATGGAATTTTAATAATATAGAATGAGAGGTACTAATATGAAGAAGTTTTATTCTGCCATTTTTTCCACTTTATTGCTCTTAATGGTGTTTTTGACAGGCTGCTCTAACGATACTAAAACTGCATCGGTTAGTGAAAAGAAGGCGGATTCCTATCCAACAAGACAAATCGAACTGGTTGTTCCATTTGCAGCAGGTGGCGGTGTGGACTTAGCAGCTAGAGCCGTAGCCGAACATTTGAGCAAAGAATGGGGGCAACCTGTTGTAGTTACCAACAAGCCAGGCGGCGGCGGAATTATTGGGGCTCAATATGCACTAAAAGAAGCTAAAGCGGATGGTTATACTGTGCTAGTGAATAATAACTCCGCAACAACGATGTATGAAGCAGGAAATTCAAAGCCAATATTAACAGCAAAAGATAATAAATTTACTTCCCGGGTTGCGGAAGGAACATTAGCTTATGCTGTAAAATCAGATGCGCAGTGGAAGAGTTTTAAAGAATTTACAGAGTGGGTTAAGAAAAATCCTGAAAAATTAACTTGGGCAAGCGTAGGACCAGCTGGTTTTTCAGCCTTTGGTGTTGCCGAATGGCTTGATTCTATTGGTGTAGATTATAAAAAAACGAATATGGTCTCATCCGAAGGTGCGAGTGACTCAGCAGCAAAAGTAGCAGGGGGTCACGTCGTTTTAGCTGTACACACGGTGGGAGAATTGTATTCTCTTGCAGAGTCAGGAAAAATTAAACTTCTGGCAGTTCAATCGTCAGAACGGAGTCCAATTTTCCCAGAGGTTCCCACAGTGGAGGAGGAAGGATATAAAGGATTGACGGTGAAATGGTGGGCCGGATTATCTTTTGCCGCGGGCACTCCTGATGACATTGTGAAAAAGTGGGATTCTGCTATAGCAAAAATGGAAAAGGATGAGCAATTCTTAAATGAATTAGAGAAAATTAAACTGGAGCCATCTTACTTAAACTCTAATGACTTTACGAAAGCCGTCAAAGAGGAAACAGAAAAATACACGCAATTAGCTGAGACGACTGGGATCCGAAAATAAACCCATCGGTGTTCACATGAAAAACATAGAGAGGCTTCTCATTAATCCAATTTTTGAGAAGCCTCTTTTTTCACTTTTTAACATCAAAATGCCAATCTATTACGTTTTCTTGTCAAGTAAAGTTTGTGTATTTGGAACTGGACAAGGAGCCCAACTCATCCCCAAAAACAGGCAAAAAGTTCTACAACTTTTAATATCCCCTTAATTTTTGCTTAAAAACCATTCCATTGTCTTGATGAGAAAGAATCATATTTTCCGCATCTTCCTCCTAAAAAATCCTAATTTCAAAAATAAATAGAAAGAAAGTACTAGAAAAAAACGTACTCCAATCCGGGGTGATTTGAATGTTGAATGAACCTATGATAAAAAAATAGATAGGAATATACTTCCAACGTAGTGATAATGTTCTGGAAAAAGTGATAAATCGATTCCAGGGCAAACTATAGGTAGAGGAGATGGAGAACAAGTGGCTGGACAAATTCGTATGACCCCTGCAGAGTTAAAAGCTAAAGCAACTCGCTATGGGCAAAGTTCACAACAAATTGAGCAAATTTTAAGAGACTTAACAAATTTACAAAATGAACTTCGTGGTGAATGGGAAGGCCGTGCCTTCCAAAGATTCGATGATCAGTTTAACCAATTGAAGCCAAAGGTACAAAATTTTGCTCAATTGATGCAAGAAATCAACACACAATTGAACAAGACAGCGGATGCAGTTGCTCAACAAGATGAGCAATTATCACAAAATTTTGGGCTTAATTAATCCGATTGCCTGACATCTGGAAGATTAACATTGGATCAGTGGAATAAGTCATTCGGGACTAGTTCCCAATAAATCAAAAGCCACGCGACAATCGTTGTGTGGCTTTTATTCTTTATTTGTCGTAAAATGCAAATTTAAAAAATTCCCAACATATTAATTTGTTTTTATATAAAAATAGAAATCATTTCTTTATTACTATTAAAAATTTCAGGGGTTGAGTAAATGAAAAGGATTGAGCGGGGTGCCTTGTTATTTATAGTTTTGATCCTTGCATTATCTTCGGGCATCTCTTATCTGGCATTGAATCAAGTTTCCAATAGCAAAGCCAGTACTGATGAGCAGAAAATGACTGTAGCATTGGTTAATGAAGATCAAGGTGCTCAATTTAATGATAAGAACTATGAATTCGGTGCTGAATTCATCAAGAACATTGAGAAAGATGATACACATGACTGGTATGTTGTCAGCCGTGGAGTCGCTGAAAGCGGCCTTGCGCGGAATGTCTACAACATGATAATTGTCATTCCGAATGATTTTACAGAAAAGGCATTATCAATTGATTCGAAATCGCCAGAACAGGTGGTATTGAACTACAAAATTAATGCTTCGGAAAACAGCAATATAAAAGCAAAAGCCGAGAAAACGGCGAGCGCAATCTTAGGAGATTTTAACCGCCAAATTATTGATGTCTATTTTGCCAGTGTCATCGGCAATTTACATGATGCTCAGGACAATATTGGTACATTGGTAAATAAGGAGCAAGTATATACGAACTTCTATAATCAATCGATCCATCGTCCCTTAGCCGGTTACACCAATCAGTTTGGAGCAGTTGAGAGTAACACAGTGATATCGAAAGAGAGTTTTACGGGCTTACAGAATCTATTAAAGGGGTTCACAACTAGTTTGGGTGAGGATGTAACCGCGAGTCATACCTACCAATCCAGCTTAGTGGATTTTACGAAACTTAAAGGGGCAAATGGCCTTTTAACTAAAGATTTCTCCGGTCGGCTTAATATGTTAGGTCGTGAAATGAATCATAGCGATGTCATGCAGCAATTAGATTATTTAACGTCAGCCAATAAGGCGATTAACGATCAGTTTCACAAAAATGATGATCAATCCGCGACAATATTAACCGAATCAGTTGCCCTTCAAACATACTTAAAGAACACGAAGGATAAAATGGATCAAATGAATACAGAGCTGTCGGAAACATTGGCATCAGATATGCAGCAAGCAATTACCGACAAGCTTAAAAGCGAGATAAAAAATAGTTCCGGTAAGGAGCAAAATGTATCCTTAAATCATATGTTTGCGGCTCCAGATAAAAATGCTCGGGAAACATTACAGAAGCAAATTGATCAGTTGCCAACAATGGATAGTAAGGATTTAGACGGCTTAGGTTTAAGTAATCAAACGATTACACAGCTGAAAAATGTCATAGCTGTAACCAATAAATACAATCAAGAGTTTGGTTATACTCCCAATCGCGTTGCAAATGGGATACCTTTGTCAAAAACGGTAGAACAATTAAAAAGTGATTTAATGACAAAGGGGGTAACTCTGTCAGATACCGTACACTTGGATAAAAATAAAAAGAACGGGCAGGAATTTACCCTTTCGATTCCAAAAGAATTTGAGATTAAGAGAGTGTTATTAACATTACCAAATAGCGAGGAAATGGATTATACTGAGCCATTTCTCCATAAAGATAAAATTAAACTTCCTTCAACAGATAAAGGGCAATTTACTGTGAAGGTTAATGTGGCACTTCATAATATGGATGCAATCCTTGATGTATTCCAGCCGATTACATGGAGTTGGGAACTTGATCAGAAGGATATTACCGATGTAGATCAACCAGAAGAGCCAGATCAACCAGAACAGCCAGAACAACCGCAAACAACACAGGCAAATTCAGCTAAACTTGATAAGGAAGCAAATCCATCCGTATCGTCCGAAGAAAGTGAATTGACAGTCGCAGCTGAAGAGCCGAGCGAAGGTACAAGTGATGAAAAGCCGGTCGATACACAAAACGTGACTCAATCAAATGACAATGATAACGAAAGTATTATTGAGAGATTGGAAATTTTAAATAACCATATTACCCACCAAGTGATGTCACCTCTCACTGGGGACTCAACCAATGTTCTAATCAATGCTTCCAGTGATACCGTCAGTGATTTCCATAAGTTAATGACGCTGTATAATTTATACTTTGGCATGGGCATGGAGTTATTTAATCGTCCGGACCTAGTAAATGATTTGAATCAAACCAATCTTACCGAAATGGCAACAGTAGATTCTCTTTATTATTTATTTAATAAGCAAGACATTGTGGATGTATTAGCCGCTTATGTTGCTGAACAAATTACAGAGGAAATTCGCGGTCAAACAGAAGATGTAAAAGGCAAAATAGATGAATATATGCTGCTAGTTGATAATGCCAATCAAAATGCAGCGCAGATGTCGGAAAAGATAAAGGAAACAACGGCACAAGCAGAAACTTTAAATACGAATCTTTCAGAGACGTTAAAAGATTTGGGAGCATGGCGTGAAGCTAGTCTTAATTTACAAACGGAACAAGCAAAGGTTTTACTGAATGGGGATGAAGAACAACAGATCGTTTTATCGATAGGAAATGAATTTAACTCGCTGCTTGCTGCAAGTCAATCCCTTGCGGATCAGTCAAAGTCTAATTTAGCTTCCGCTGATTCGGTTTATCGAACCTTCGATACGATCGATCGGCAAGCGAAGGAAATTCAAGCCAGTGGTACGAATTTAGTAAAACAGGCCGGGGACCTTTCGAATAATTTAACAACTAAATTGGCAGAGGATCAAAACTTTGCCGGCAATTTCGCAGGAGTGCTGGCCAATAGCCGCATAGGTGACCGTCCGAATGAAGAGTTGTTAAGCTTTCTTTCAAATCCGGTCGAAACCAAGAATGCTGGAGTCATCGCTGCAGGTGATACCTTTACACCCTACTTTGTTGTTTTGATTTGTTTTATTGTCGCGTTATTTACCGCTTATGTTCTCTCTAATCATGAGCGAAAACGTCAACAAGATGATACATTTGCAGGTGAAAAATCTGTAGTCGTCAATAATATACCGCTTACCATTATAACGGTAAGTATTGGTCTCATCGAGGGAATCGTAATTGGGCTGCTGTCTGCCTATATGCTGCAAATGAGTGAAGGGGAGTTCCTGCAATGGACCAGTTTAATCACGTTAATTATGGTCACACAGCTCTTGGCAGCATCATATTTATTACGGCAGTTGAAAATGGCCGGTATGTTTATCCTTTTGGTGATTTTGAGCCTCTATTTATTCCTAACAGAGGCGCTCGGGCGTCACTTTGATCAATTCTCTGCCGCTGCGGCATTAAGAGACTACTCACCTTTGCAATACATTGAGACGTTATTAATGAACTTTGGAAGTGGAACAGCTGAAACGAAGTGGATTATTTTTGGCTTAGCAGCCTTAACTGTTGTCAGCATAGTTGGTCATTTGTTTGTCACTAATCGGTCCGTTAAAAGCGAGGAGGTTCATCATGAAGGAATTAGTGAAGCTCTTTAGCGTTATCGCTGTTCTTGCAGGCTTTCTAATGATGTTCTCACTCCAGCCTTTAGCAGATGAAACCCTTGACCATAGCGGGAAAATCCGATTACAAACGGATCGGATTGGCCAAGATGCAGTTGATAGGAAGACATTAGACACTCAGGATTATCAAGAAACAGAATTGGAAAGATTGGCACCTGACCTGTTCAAAGAACAAACTCAGACTGCCTTTAAAACGAAACAAATCGAACTGGAACAATCTACTTCCGATTTACAACAAGGGCTTTTTGTTACGCCGAGTAAGTCTGATATTACCTTGAAGCAAACCGAATCAGCATTGTTTTCAAGTGATTATTCCGTTCAATATAATACAGCTTCCGCCCAGAACGAGCTGGATGATGAACATGATGGTTTTCTAAACACTAAAACAATCACGGCATTTTTAGGAATGGTCGTGATTGGCTGCGGCAGTTTTTTGACAATGATGAGAAAAATGCACGGTTAAAGGAGGGAACATCATGTCTAGTCAAACACATGTTAACGTGACCGTTGATTTTAGCAGATGGGGCCAAGGGCAATATGACGTAAGAATCCCTGCTCATCAACCGATGAAACAACTGCTGGTGAACTTGGCCGAATCCTTAAAACTGGATCTTGCTAGAGCACCTCTTTTTGCAGTAAAGCTCTCTAATAAGGAACTCTTATTGGCAGATGACGACCGGCTTATCGATTACCCGGTAACCAATGGAGACCTTTTACTAGTCTTATAAGTATATAGAAACAGGCCTGTCTGATGGGAAGATAGCGCCTGTTTCTTAAAAGGAGTTAGAACCCATGAATGAAAAAAGCATCCAATTGGAGTCCATGACATACAAGTTTCTCATTCTTAATAATAAATGGCAGCTCGACTTGCCGAAATCCCAAACACGAGTCAAAGATGTACGCCAATTGGCTTTAATTAACCATGACTCAGATTTATTCGTTCCTGCAATCGTTGAAGAAGGAGACGACAAGTTTACCTTCTCATTTGAAGTCGATCCACGGGCTCACACATGGGATGACATACAAAAGCTAAGCAGAAAAGAAAAACTACGCCTTTTGTGTAATCTTGCTCGATTCAGAACAATCCTAACCACGCGCATGACCTTCTTCTTACATCCCGACAATCTGATTTTTGATGAGAATCTTTTACCATCAATCGTGTTTCGCGGAATCCGGGAGTTAATTCCCCCATTTGAACTGAATGAAGATAAACTTATTCTCCAATATAAATGTATCATTATCGCATTATTTTCAAAAAAGTATACCTACGATGACCTCTATTCTGGTTCATTAGCAAATGCCAAGGATTCTGCGTTTGAACGTCAAGTGGGTGAACTTCAGGAATTCACTTCTTTAGTCAAATTTTTGGAAGAACAGTACACTAAGGAAAAGCAGGAGTTAGAAAAAAACATAGTAAATGTACCGAAAAAGAAGTTTCGCCTTTATAAACAATTAACTTTTAGCATGATTGCACTGGTCGTTATATTGGCTGTGCCGCTCGTCTATTTTTGCTTTGTAAAAACACCTTTCCAGAAAGATCTCCTCGAAGCAGATCGTCATTTTTTATCTATAGATTATGGGAATGTCATTAATGATTTAGAAGATCAAACACCAGAAAAATTACCAGATACGAGTAAGTATGTTCTTGCGTATTCCTTCATTAAAACAGAAAAGCTTTCTGATGATCAGAAAGAGGTAATCTTGAAAAATATTAGTATAAAAAGTGATCCTAACTATTTATTGTATTGGATTTACAATGGCCGGGGTGATTTTGCTAGGTCTATCGATCTTGCAAAGTATATTGATGATCCCCAATTAATTATGTATGGACTGATTAAGCAAATAGAACAGGCAAAAAATGACCCTGATTTAAGTGGGACAGCACGTGAAAAGAAAGTTCAAAAATATCAAGACCAATATGATACATATGCTGACAAATATGGTCTGGAATCCATACTAAACCCGCAGAACTGAGGGAGAGAAAGATGACACAACGATTATTACTTCTGAGTTATAAAGATCATTTGCATAAATGCCATTTAACGATAAATGAACCAAAAACAATAACAGTTGGAAATGATCTTTCCAATACGATGACATTTATCGATTTACATCCAGGATTGTCCATTATGTGGGATGGTGCTGTGTGCACAATCGGTAAACAACAGCTCCGGGTAAACGAATGCCTTACATTTAACACTCATGATGATGCCATCCGGATGTATTTGATGGAAGAGACTGAGAGGTGTGTATACGATACAACACAAAACTTTAGTATTACATTTGGTGCTAATGATTACGATGATGTAAGAATCGAGAGCCAAACACTGGATTTTGTACTTATTCGTGAGAAGTTAGGAGATCCTTTTAAACTTGAAGTCTTTGAAGGTGAGGTTTACCACAATTATATTCGAACAAAGGGTGTAGTTCAGCTAGAACCAGGAGACCAGCTTTTTTTTGAAGGAATGATGATGAAGCTTGGCCAGGACGAACTTGAAATTCTCGGAGCAGAATCAATCATCGGAACTAAATTAATTCGTTTATTTGACCTTGACCAGAAATTCGGCAGTCATTACCCTGATTATCATCGGTCACCAAGGATTATCTACCGTGAGCCTGAGGAAAAACAAAAAATTGCTAACCCCTCTAATAAGCCTGGAAAACCGAGTGAACAACTGGCACGGGTGATCGTTCCGCCGCTGGTGATGATTGCAGCAATGATATTGGTTTCATTATTTATGTCAAATGGGTTTTATATCATCATTATGCTTGCCATGACAGTAACCACGGTCATTTTTTCCATCACATCCTATCTGAAAAGTCTGAAGAAATACCGTATGGATATTAAAGAGCGGGATACAAGCTACCGAGAGTACTTGAAACAAAAAACACAGCAATTATATCAGGTAAGTGAAGAGCAGCGGCATGCACTCCATTATCATTTTCCAGACGTACAGCAATTACGGGATATGGCCATGAAAGTGAATTCCCGCGTTTATGAAAAGACCAGCTTACATCATGACTTTCTTATGTATCGTCTTGGATTGGGCCGGATTGATTCAAGCTTCGAGATTGAGTTTAATATCGAGGAGTTTACCCTTGTAAAGGATGAATTGGTGGATGCAGCCCGCCAGCTTCGAGCTCAGTACCTCACATTAGAGGAGGTCCCGGCAGCGACGTCACTTATAAACGGACCTGTTGGATACATCGGGCAGCGTTCGCTCGTGCTTGAACAGTTACAAATGCTGGTGATGCAGACGTCTTTATTTCATAGTTACCATGATGTGCAGTTTGTCACGATCTTTTCGGAAGAAGAAAAGGAAAAATGGGAATGGATGCGCTGGCTCCCGCATGCTAGTTTACGAGAGCTAAACGTAAGGGGATTTGTTTATCACGAAAGATCCCGTGATCAAGTGCTTAACTCACTTTATCAGATTTTAAAAGCACGCAAGCTCGCGATTAATGAGAAAAGTAATAAGAGTGAAAAAATGTATTTTACTCCTCACTTTGTGGTGCTGATCACAGATGAAAAGATGGTCTTGGATCATTCTGTGATGGAATATTTTAATGAAGACCCAAGTGAATTAGGCGTCTCCCTTGTGTTCGTCCAAGATGTTATGCAGTCTCTTCCTGAACATGTGAAAACGGTCATTGATATTCGTGATGCCTCAACTGGAGTGATAATTCTTGAGAAGGGTGAATTGGTCAATCGGAGATTCACACCGGATCAATTTCCGGAAGATTTTAATAAAGAAGATTTCTCTCGCGCGCTGGCATCGCTTAATCATCTGCAAAGTCTAAAGAATTCAATACCAGAAAGCGTAACTTTTCTCGAAATGTACGGTGTAGAGAAAGTGGAGGAGCTCAGTATTGAGTGGCGTTGGCCTAAAAATGAAACCTATAAAAGCCTGGCTGTTCCACTAGGATTGCGGGGGAAAGAAGATCTTGTCAATTTGAACCTCCATGAAAAAGCACATGGACCGCATGGTTTAATCGCGGGAACAACTGGTTCTGGGAAATCAGAAATTATTCAGTCGTATATTCTTTCGCTTGCGGTAAACTTTCATCCGCATGAAGCTGCGTTTTTGCTCATTGATTACAAAGGCGGAGGAATGGCCAATTTATTTAAAGATCTCCCGCATTTATTAGGAACGATTACAAATTTAGACGGTACGCAATCGATGCGTGCACTTGCTTCGATTAAAGCAGAATTACAAAAGCGCCAGCGTGTATTTGGCGAGCATGATGTCAACCACATTAATCAATATCAAAAGCTCTATAAATCAGGTGAGGCAAGTGAACCGATGCCCCATTTATTCTTAATCTCAGATGAATTCGCCGAACTCAAATCCGAGCAGCCTGAATTCATGAAAGAACTGGTTTCCACAGCCCGTATTGGCCGCTCACTTGGAATTCATTTGATTCTGGCTACCCAGAAACCCAGTGGTGTTGTGGATGACCAAATATGGTCCAACTCTAAATTTAAACTTGCACTCAAAGTACAAAACGCCAGTGATTCGATGGAAATCTTAAAAACGCCGGATGCTGCGAATATTACACTGCCTGGCCGTTCTTATTTACAAGTAGGGAACAATGAAATCTATGAACTTTTTCAAAGTGCGTGGAGCGGTGCCGATTATATCCCGAATAAAAATGAACAAGACTTACTGGATACGACCATTTATGCCATTAATGAGCTTGGACAATACGACATCCTCTCGGATGACTTAAGTGGTCTATCGAATAAGAAGGAGATAACAAAGGTTCCAACCGAACTGGATGCAGTTGTGGATTATATCCATGCCTATGCAGCGGAAAATCGTATCGCGGATCTGCCTAGACCATGGCTGCCGCCGTTAGAAGAGCGGATTTTCCTTTCTGATTTTGCTGAGATGAACTACAAAGAGGCATGGTATGGAGACAAGAAACCGTTGGAGGTGACCTTTGGCTTTGTAGATCTCCCGGAAATGCAGGCCCAAAATCCACTTACCTTAAATCTTACGAAGGATGGTCATATGGCTGTCTTTTCTAGTCCAGGGTATGGGAAGTCGACCTTTTTGCAAACTGTGGCCATGAATATTGCTAGACAACATAGTCCTAAACGAGTCCACTTTTATTTGATTGATCTCGGAACGAATGGGCTGCTGCCATTGAGGGAACTTCCGCATACAGCAGACACGATTATGGGGGATGAAGAGATAAAGTTAGGAAAGCTTTTCCGCCGCCTGCAGCAGGAATTGAAAGAACGTAAGCAAAGATTAAGTAAATATGGTGTCGCTAATATTAAAATGTATGAACAAGTAAGTGGTGAAGAGGTTCCAGTTATTCTTTTAATTATTGATACGTTCGATTCCATTAATGATGCTGCCTATCGAGATGATTTTGAAAAAATGGCTGCGCAGATTGCCAGGGAAGGTGTTAGTGTAGGAATTCATATGGCTATTAGTGCGGGACGTCAGAGTGTGCTGAGAGCCCCTGTTCTTGCCAATATTAAACATCAAATCTCTTTATTTATGATTGATGGAATGGAGTCTCGTAATATTGTGGGAAGAACGGATTTACAAATTGAAGAAGTTCCTGGAAGAGGCTTGGTCAAATTAGAACAGCCAACATTATTTCAAACGGCATTACCTGTCAAAGGTGACGACACGCTCTCGATTATTAATCGGATACAAGAAGAGAGTAAAGAGATGCGGAATGCCTGGCATGGGGAACTGCCATTACCAATTCCTATGGTTCCAGATGTTATTGAGTTTACTTCTTTTATTGAAAAACAAGAGACGAAAGCGATCGTAAACAATGGCGGTATCCCGTTTGCTGTCGATTTTGAAAATGTAGAGCCAATGGAGTTATCTGTCATAGAAGACCAAAACACATTAATCTTAAGCGATCGCATGGACGCTGTTGAACAAACATATCTAACACTGATTTCCAGTATCTCGATTAATCAGCACATTGATGTGGGATTAATCGATAATGTTTCTTCGAGATTTAGAGTTTATAAGGAAAATGTGAATCTATACGCAGATCATGCAGAAACAATGGATGTCTTTGTAGAACGGCTCCAGCAACTATTTGAGACAAGGGAAGATGCCTTCCGTCAAGTGCAAACAGCTACTAACGGACGGGCAACAAGGAATGATTTCCTTAAGGAAATTCGCCCAATGATTGTCTTTATCACGGATGTCTCATTCATCATCGAATCGATGTCGTTTACTAGCCAATCGATGCTGGCTAATCTGATTGATACGGGTGCGAGAACAGGAATTTATTTTGTGATCGGAGCCGTCCATGGCGCATTAGAAAGACAATACGACGATATCGCCACAACAGTGAAGAAACAAAAGGCAGGAATTTTAATTGGAAGAATTACGGATCAGAGCATCCTTGAGGTCTTGAGTCGTCCTTATAAAGAGCAAAACCTACTTCCTTATGAAGCTTACTACATTAGACAAGGCAAGGCAGAGAAAATCAAAATTGCGGCTCCATACGTAAATAGAGAGGAAGTGAATGTCCATGTTTGATTGGTTTAAAAGTGATACGGAGAAAAAAAGAGATGATTATTATGAGCTATATGAAAAGCTCAAGAGTGCCATTTCGGAACACGATCATAAGGTTTCAGAAGCAAATCAAGCGTACAGTTCCTATCTAGGTACGATTCCGTATCTATCTCATTCAGATATACCTTCAAATGATTTTGAAATCAGCAGGGAAGAGGTAACGGAAAAGTTAAAACAGTATTTTCAAGCAGATCAAGAAAAGCGGAGTTCACTGGTTTCAGCGAAAAATAAGGCATATGAACGATATGTTCATTATAAGGATTTGGCCATTAAAGAGGCGGAAGCGGAAAGAGTAAAAAGAGAAAAGGAATTGAAAGAGCTACAGGAGAGATTGGAGCGATTGATCAGTGGGGACCGTTAAAATTGATGGGGATAAGGTAAATGAAGCGAAGGCTGCGGCGAAGGCGTTAGAGCAATCGATTGAACAAACCTATGAATCTTGTGAACAACTAATTTCTTACCTGCATTCGGCTAAATGGAGCGGGAAATCTAGAGATTCCTTCTTAAGTTATCTAGAAATCATTCAGAAATATCATCATGATCTAAAATCTGCCGTCGCAAAACAAACAACAGCGTTAAACAACCTTGATGGCTACTTCGATGATTTCCTTAAAGACGGCTCAGTAAGGGAAGTGAAGAATTTATGATGGAACGTTCAACAGATACGTTTTCAGTGGCTGAATTATACCTATTAGCGGCAGCTTTTGGTGGGAATGTTCTTTTTGGTTTACCTGAGAAAGTAGTTTACCAATTAAAAGGCGAAGAAGTCTTTAAAGAGGCCCATGACCGGCTGATTGAGAAGAAAATCATCACACCGGAGGGAAAGATAACAAGATCAGGTGCACTAATTATCCAAACCATAGAATTTTATCATCAAAGCCAGAAATACGTTCGTATCAATAATCTTCTCTTTGCCTTCCGTGAACGTGAAAGAGACGAGGTTATTGTGCTGGTAGAGTTGGAGAGACAAGGGTCTTATCAGTTACGTATCACCTCTAAAGCAACACTTCTAAAAATGTTATGTGAACAATTTCCGGTGATGGTAAGAGAACCGGTTGAAATGGAAAAAGCGTTCCTAAAAAAAGAATTATCCAATCAAGAAAGACGCGAGACAGAGAGTTTTGAGCCGGAAGAGATGTTTATGAATTTAGAATTCCTCCATCTTAAGGAAGAACATAAAGACCGATTTAATTGGCACTATTATCAGCAGTGGCTCATCTTTACGAAAGACGAAAAGTTAATCATGGTCGATACGGTAAATAAAAAATATTACCATGCTAGTCAATATTGGTTTTTGAAGGTCCTATTTGACGAAATGGATTTCCCTTATAAGGAGGAGAAGTCATATGCTTAAAGCTGATGGGGGCGGTTCCAGCCTGCTCATCAATGTAAATCCTGATGAGATGACAACAATTTTCACCTTATTACAAGCAATTATTACGGAACTGGAGACTAATGCCGCCCCGAATATTGAAAAGCTCGGAAGTCTTGATTATTACACAGAAGGAAAAGCAAAAAAAGCCATGGAAGTATATGCGGAGGCGAATCAGAAAGTAATGGATTTATATGACAACTACTCCAGAGCGGCTGCGTTGGTGATTGATATCCTAAATACGATGATGCAGGCAGACGAAGCGATTGCTGAGCAAATCATTGCGAAACTGGGGGTATAATTGAATGGATGTAAAATATATCCCATCAGACTGGGAAAAGATGAAAGACGGCATTGGCGATTTAATTGGCCTTGGCCGTTGGGGCAAAGGGATGATTGATACGCTGAAAGACCTAAGTGATAACTTAGAGGATGCTGAGTCTGATATCGCGAACCATGATAGTGATGGGGTCATCTCCTTTCAGCATACCAGTCAAAAAAGCAAATACCAAGGATTGTTTGAAGATTTTGAGGTATTACATAGCTTTACCGGGAAGGTCGGAGAGATTGTTGACCGCACCATTGATCAGCCATTCTATGAAGATATGGATGCGTTTGTTGAAGCAATGCGGGATTTAACGATTTCCAGCTATAAAACAACGAATCGCATCGGAGCGACGGAAACTCAGTATGTCTATGCAGGTTACGGTTACGGTCCTGCTCAATCGTTGGAAGTTCCTAAAACGGAAGTAAGCTTGGATGACTTGTTTAGTGGAGATAATTATTATGCAGAACAGATGAAACTTGAATACGATGCCTGGAAAGAACTGAATCCTGACCAGGATTTCTCGCAAGAAGAATATCAACAAGGTGTTCTAAATACGCGTGCCTTTGAGTACGAATCGATTCGAAACCAACAAGAAGACAAAGAATTTTGGGTTCAAATCGGAGCGTTGGCCGTCATTGTGGGAGCGACGATTATTTGCCCTCCAGCAGGCTTGGCATTAGGGGCTGCATATGGGGCGCTGGAATTGAGTACAGCTGTGTCAGGCAAGGACTGGGTGTCAGGCCGGGAGCTCGGGACAGGGGAACGCTGGTTTCGCGGACTATTAGCTCCATTGGATATTGTTCCTGGTGTGAGTGGGTTAACAAAATTCTCAAGCACGGTCCGTCTCGCCCATCTAGGGGGGAATATCGGAACGGTCGGATTGCGGACGGGAGTTAAAGAGAGTATCCATCAAGGCATGAATCATATCGATAACATGGTGAAAACCGCTGGCCAGCAATCAGTTACACGTTTGAAGAGTGCGTCATCGGCAATAATAGATACAACCAATGTGGTGAAAAATAAACTGGCAAAAGATACACTGGAAGCAGGAAGGTTAGTTGATTCTGCTATAACAAAGGCGAAAAACATTACCCCGTCGCGGCGGATGGGCTTATCAATTGACGATGCTGGCGATGTTGGAAAGGTTCGAATCCCTGTTGAGAATACTCATGCGGTGGAGAATAAGCTGAAAGATGTGTTGAGCAAGATTGATGGTGTTAATCTCGGTAAGAGTAGTCCTAAGGAAGGTATTAAAACTGTTGATACCTTATTAACAGAAACTACTTGTTCACAGGAAGATTTATATAAATATTTAAAGAATAATGATAGTTACTCTAATACAAACTATGCCGAGGAATATTTAAAAACTGGAAAATGGCCGGAAGATGTACAAATACCTAAGAATCCAGGAGTTTTAAATGAGGACGGTTCAATCAAATGGTCTGAGGTTCCAAATGGAGGCTATGTACTTGATGCTGATGGGAATGCAATTAAAGAAGTATATGTGCCCAAACCTGCTGAAACCCTTGATAGATATGGACCTGCAAATGGCAGATACACTTCACCTGTACCAGAAGGTACTCCATTCACTTATGACCAAAGATCATTACCATATTTAGAAGACCTCTCAAAATATCATCAATATGAAGTAACGGGCGATTTTTCAAAGCTAGAGGAATATGTTGCTAAGTGTAACAATCCTCAACTGAAATTAAAAATAGAAGCTCAGGTACTAAGATATTATAATGGGGATTACAGTAAATTAGTTACACATCAAGGGGGAATTGCAGAAGGTTTTGGGTCGTCAGGTGGAGGAATACAATATGAACTTCCATTACCTGTAGGATGGTTAGAAGAATTGGGACTGTTAAAGGAAGTTAAGTGATACTAATTTTAAGTAAGGGATCCGTTGCTAAAGTAATTACTAATAATTTATAAACTATAATTTAACTAATCTTGAAGTTATCCTGAGGAGGACATGATATGACGAATGAAGAAGCAAAGGAAATAATAAAAAATGAAGGGCTGCAACGTTTTAATTGGTATAATGATCATCCTTTAAGAGAAAATGAAGTAGGGATAAGTGGTAATAATAATAATTGGGAAGTTTATGTAACCGATGAGAGAGCTAGTGTTGTCCAAGGTTCCATAACTGTATTTGATAATGAAAGTGATGCGCTTGAAAATTTTATTAAAAGATTGAGAACGGAAAAAATATTGTTTCAATAGATACAAGATATAAATCTAGGATTCAAAGTCAAATGAGCTTTGAATCCTTTTTATAATTTCAATGAGATAACTTGGACGATCTACGAAAAAGTAGCAGTTTTTTTATGACTAATAGAAAATGGTTAATTACATTATTGGGTGAACAATTGGGAATAAAAAATCAAATAGAATTTGACTGGGGCGTAATTAGCCCATGGGTGGACATGCGGAGTAGTCAAGCAGAGATTCATTTAACATATTTCTAAACGGATTAAAGGCCAAATGGGCTTGGAATTCCTTTTTAATATAAATCCAATTAGATGGAAGGTTTAAGATAGTTTATTAAAAAATGCTAAAGTAGTTTTTTATAAATAATTAGAAAGTGTGGAGGTCGTAAAACTGGGGGTATGATTGAATGGATGTAAAATATATCCCGTCCGACTGGGATAAGATGAGAGATGGTATTGGTAATTTGACTGGACTAGGGCGTTGGGGCAAAGGGATGATTGATACTCTAAAGGATCTTAGTGATAATTTAGAGGATGCTGAGTCTGATATCGCGAACTATGATAGTGATGGGGTCATAACATTTCAGCACACCAGTCAAAAAAACAAGTACCAAGGATTGTTTGAAGACTTTGAGATATTACACAACTTTACCGGGAAAGTTGGAGAGATTGTTGACCGCACAATTGATCAGCCGTTCTATGAAGATATGGATGCGTTTGTTGAGGCGATGCGGGATTTAACGATATCCAACTATACGACAACTAATCGGGTCGGGGCGACAGAAACTCAGTATGTCTATGCAGGTTACGGTCCTGCTCAATCGTTTGAAGTTCCTAAAACGGAAGTAGGCTTGGATGACTTGTTTAGTGGTGATAATTATTATGCAAGTCAAATAAAATTTGAATACGATGCTTGGAAAGAACTTAATCCAGACCAGGATTTCTCGCAAGAAGAATATCAACAAGCGGTCTTAAATACACGCGCTTTTGAGTATGAATCGATTCGGAATCAACAAGAAGACAAGGAATTTTGGGTGCAAATCGGGGCTCTGTTGGTCATCGTAGGGGCGACAATCATCTGTCCTCCAGCAGGCTTGGCCTTAGGGGCAGCGTATGGAGCGATGGAATTGAGCACATCTGTGTCCGGCAAGGATTGGGTCTCTGGCCGGGAGCTCGGTACAGGGGAACGCTGGTTTCGCGGATTATTAGCACCATTGGATATTGTTCCTGGTGTGAACGGCTTGACCAAATTCAGCAGCACGGTACGTCTCGTCCATCTTGGGGAGAATATCGGAGGAATAGGGTTGCGGACAGGAGTTAAACAAAGCTTCTCCCAAGGAATGAATCATATCGATAACATAGTGAGGACTGCAGGCCAGCAATCAGTCACACGACTGAAGAGTGCCTCAGCGGCGATAAAAGATCGAACAAATGTAGTGAAAAACAAGCTAGCAAAAAATACATTGGAAGCTGGAAGGTTAGTAGACTCAGCTATTACACAATCGAAAAACATTACCCCGACACGGAGAATGGGCTTGGCGATGGGAAGTTTAGGTGAAACTTTGGAGGTTCGTATTCCTGTTGAGAATACTCATGCGGTGGAGAATAAGCTGAAAGCTGTGCTTAGTAGGATTGATGGGGTTAATATTAAAGGTGTTTCTAAGGGTGCAGTAAATGGTAGTTCTGGAGTAAGTGAAGTCAAAACATTTGTTGACAAAGGGAAACAGTTTACAAATGGTAGAAAAAATAAGTTAAAACCTGAGATTAGTTATAGAACTGGAGAGTATGATTATTTTTATGAAACAGATAATTTAGGTAGGATTTCAAAATTTGAAACAGAAAATTTACAATTAACAAAGAGAGAGGACAGATTGTCACACAGCAAAAATACACCAGGTAAAGTAAAAGGTCAAGACCATGCAGGGCATTTGGCGGGTGATAGGTTTGGAGGCTCACCTAAAATTGATAATTTGGTTTCGCAATTATCTGATGTTAATTTGAAGCAATATAAGAAAATTGAAGAAGAATGGGCTGCAGCTTTAAAAGAAATACCACCTAAAAAAGTAACAATTGATGTTAAAATAGTTTACGCTGGAAACGATATGCGCCCAGAGAAATTTATAGTCAGATACACTATAGATGGTAAGTGGGGCTCTAAAGTTCTTAAAAATTAATCTAAGGAGTGAAAAAGTAGTATGAAAGAATTTGAAGATAGATTTAGTGAATTGCAAGCAGATATGATATCAATATGTATGGAATATGTTGAAGATAGAGCCGATAAAGTATATGTTTATGCTTCACGAGAAGAAGGGGTTATTTCTAGTAGTTTTTTTTATTTGATTAATAATAAATATGTAGAGCCTTACAAATTGAATGATGCATTAGTGAATGGGGAGGAAAGATATGATGTGTCTCCAGAACGAGGGTTTATGGTATTGGATATCTTAAATGAAAATATTGAAAAAATTGAAGTATTGTGCAAAGAGTATGAAAGGGATATACCAACTGAGATGAAATTAATATATGATGTTAAGAGTGGCAGCTTTAAAGCAGAGTACAAGTATGATTTAGTATATACTAATGATGATATCAAAACGGCTGATCATATAGCTGATGAGTGGTTTGAGGAGGTTAAAAAAAATAACCTTTAAAATGTTAAGGTTTTAGATATGATCTAATTTGAATTCATCATTCATGAAGGTTGTGTCATCATGGAGTTATATAACTGTGTTCTGTTAAGGAAATTAATATGCTCGTTCTATAGATAGGCTTAGTAAATGAGAATACTTTATATATCACATTAAAGCACTTGAATGCCTTTTAGACATCAGGTGTTTTATCTTTTTATGAGATACTTAAGAATTGGACAACATTAATGGGTGCTTTACTAAAATTCATAGCTCATGAAGGTAGTACCATTATGGAGTTATGAAATAAATCAGAAGGTTGAGAATATGAGTTTTGAAATAGAATTAAATAAATTATATGAACAAATAGCACAACATGTTTACAATATAATTCCAATTGAACATCCATTAAAAGAGAATGAAGTTGGGATAAGGATTGGAAATAGTAACCATTGAGAAGTGTAGGTAACTGATGAGAGAGGCTTTAAATCGATTATTTTTAAAGCAGCAGATGAAAATACAGCTTTTGATAAACTATATAAACTAGTAGGCATACATGAAAGATTAAATAAATAACTCTTTGATGATTAGAAACGGTGCAGGGGAATGCAATGGTAAGTCTACTCTCTATATAGAGTAGGCTTTTTTATGATAGATTACCATTTTTCAAGAGGTTTTAAAGGGAAATATAGGGGAAATGTGGAATTATTAAATCTAAGCCTATCTTGGAGGTGCGGAGGGATGCTCCAAACCTCTCATTTTGAGGAGCAGGGGAAACGATGAAAAAAATACCTAAAAAAATATGGATACCAGTTATACTTGCGTGTGTTTTGATAGGGGGTTATTTATATTTTGATAAGGAAAATGTCTCTGTTAGCGTAGGAACTGCACCGAAGGGTGAAAAGGTAGTTCAAGTCCATGAACAAACTAAAAAGGTTGAACGTGGATTTCCGTTTAGCATGAGTGAAAACGATGTTCAGCAAGCCATACATAATATGTCACACCAAAAGGTATTAGCTGACAAAAAGTGGGGCGCACTGCCTTTAACGCCTGAGCGGGTGAAAAGATTACTACAAGTGGTCGAAGCCAATAAAAAAGAATATGAGAATGCTGATGTTTATTTAACTATATTAAAATCTTGGGATAAAGGCAATTTCGATTACGTGGTTATGAATCACAATGCCATTTGGGAGCTGCAGGGCGGCACGGTTGGAAAAGCCAACGGCAAAGCTTCACCTGAGGAAGAAATGGAGTTTATTCAGGAGAATTATGATGTAAAACAGAAGTGAAATTCATGATATAACCTGCCCAATCTTAAAATTGTTTAGTCTGCTTCATTTGCTGAAGGAGGCTTTTTTGCTTAGAGAAACATTTTTTAGTATCTCCGTCTAATTTTTAACTAGTTTTGAATATTGTTCGTCTGCTATAAAGGAATATTTTAGGAATCTATAGAATACATAAATGGAATGGCCCAAAATAGGTATAACCCGTCCGAGGAGGAGTCACCTTGTCTGTTGATCAAAAGAATCCCACGATAGAAAAGATACTAGTAAACATAGAAAAGGTTATGATTGGAAAAAGGGACGTTGCTGAACTTAGCTTGGTTGCCCTTTTAGCTGGGGGCCATGTCCTCTTAGAAGACGTACCAGGTGTTGGGAAGACGATGATGGTCCGTGCGTTGGCCAAGTCAGTGAGTGCCAATTTCCGTAGAATTCAATTCACTCCGGATCTTCTGCCATCCGATGTAACCGGAGTCTCTATATATAATCCAAAAGAAATGGAATTTCAATTTCGCCCCGGCCCGTTAATGGGGAATATCATACTTGCCGATGAGATTAACCGGACCTCCCCGAAAACCCAGTCTGCCCTTTTAGAAGGGATGGAGGAAGCAAGTGTCACCATTGATGGTGTGACCCATCAACTGAACAAGCCATTCTTTGTTATGGCGACGCAAAATCCGATTGAATACGAAGGGACCTATCCGCTTCCCGAGGCCCAATTGGACCGTTTTTTATTAAAAATGAGAATGGGTTATCCAGACTTACAAGAGGAAATGGAAGTGTTGAACAGAGCACAAAAGGTCCCGCCGATTGAGGAGTTAACTCCTGTCATTGACCTTGAAGGCCTTCTTGATTTACAAAAAGAAATCAAAGATGTGTTTGTTGATGATACGATGAAGCGTTATATCGTTGATATCGTTAACCGCACAAGGGGCCACGGCAGTGTCTACCTTGGGGCTAGTCCAAGGGGTTCAATTGCCTTGATGAAAGCAGCACAGGCTTATGCGTACATGTATGGCCGCGATTATGTTCTCCCAGATGATATTCAATATTTAGCAGGATTTGTCTTATCCCACCGGATTATTTTAAAGTCGGAGGCAAAATTTGAAGGGATTTCGGCTGAAGATTTAGTGAACCAGGTGGTTGCCAGAGTACCGGTTCCAGTTCAAAGGTTAGTGAAATAAATGAAAAAAACAAGGATGATATTGAAAAAAGTTTGGAAGTTTATTCTGCTGCTTTTTTTGATTTTATTAGCTTTCTCCTATGCCATGTTTCAAGGAGGATTTGTAAGTTGGTTTTTATTTTATAGCTTTCTTCCCTTTGCCATTTATGGTGTGGCCATCTTTTTTTACTCCTTAAACGAACTTGAAGTAACAAGAATATTGCCAAAAACAGATTTTAATGCCGGAGAGCCTTTAAAGGTAATTGTTACAGTAAAAAGAGCAAAATCATTTCCGCTTTTTTATTTATTGATTGAGGATCAGTTAGATGAATCCTTGAAATTTGCTCCTCAGCAAAAGAGAGCGAAAGCCCTGCTTCTTCCGGGCTTAAAAAAGGAATTTTTATATGAATATATCATTGATGAGCTGCCGCGCGGAGAACATTTTTTCGAATCTTTTACTTTAAGAATTGGAGATCCGCTCGGTTTATTTGAAAAGGAAAAAAAGGCTGCCATGGAGGACAAAATCATTGTCTATCCGGCGTATACAGAGCTATTATACCGGTCATTTGAAAATCACTATGATTCGGGCCTGACGGCTTCAAGGGAACGTGTCCAGCGCGATACATCCATGGCGACTGGGGTGAGGGATTACCAGCCGGGCGACCGCTTTTCGTGGATTAATTGGAAAGCATCCGCCAAACGAAATATCCTCATGACAAAGGAATTCGAACAGCGGCAATCACATGATGTCTTTGTGGTCATGGACTGTGTACCCACGAAGCAGTTTGAGCCAGTTGTTTCCTTTACAGCCTCGTTATTGCGGGCTATTTTGAAAAAAGGGGGCCAGACCGGTCTGTTAACAATTAGCAACGAACGAACCTCTTTTCCGATTCGCGGTGGAGAGCAGCATCTTCAGCAGCTTTTTTTTCATCTGGCAAAAATAGAAGCGAAATGTACCTTACCATTTGAAAAGGTGTTAGATACCGACGGCCTTCTCATTCAGCAAACGGTTTCGTTTATGCTAATCACTGCACAAATTACGAAACCACTGATTGAAAAAGCAAGCTTCTTAGGTCAGCGAAAGGGAGGAACAATTACGCTTTTTCTGATTAAAGGGGAGAAAGAAGCGCCGATGGATGAGGAACGTTCGCTGATGGCAGTTGCCAATGCCCGTGGAGTACGGGTTGTCTTGGTTCAGGAAGGCGAATTCACGGCAGCCTTTTCGGAGGTGAGCTTCCGTTGATCAAAAGAGATTTTTCATCCTTTTTGTTATATGCTTTTAGTTTTTTATTATTAAGTGAATGGCTGCGTCCGATTGAACAATTAACAGAAACCAATCATATTGAGATGTTTTTTATCTTTATTGTTATTTCGTTTGCTTTATCTTACCTTCATTTGAAATGGACTTGGAATTATAGTATCAAAACGCTCTTTATTTTTTATGCCATTAACCGGCTTCACTATGTAGAAGGCTTCTTTGATTCAACATGGATTACGGCCTTCTTTAAAGATATCTTTGATAACCTTAGTGTGCTCGCAGCAAGGAACTGGAATGACTTATCCAACGAGTTCAGGACTTTGTTATTCTTTATCTTGCTGTGGCTAATGGTTTACTTAATCAATTATTGGATCTTAAACCGAAAGAGAATCTTTATATTTTTCTTTATGACCTTAGTCTATATTACGGTTTTAGATACATTTACACCGTATGTTGCTAAATATGCCATTGTCAGAACGGTGGTGGCTGGTTTTGCAGTGATGGGTATGCTGACATACTTTCGAATCATTCAAAAAGAAAATGTCAGCGCCGAACCTACGTTTCTGCGCAGGTGGATGGTGCCGCTGGCAGTTATGATTTCATTTAGTGTGTTAGTTGGCATAGCCGTACCGAAAGCTGCGCCGATTTGGCCGGACCCAGTTCCATATCTAACAGCCAATAACGACAAGGTTCCTGAAGACAAGGCCAGAAGTGTCAATCGTATCGGTTATGGAACCAATGATGCAGAACTAGGCGGTCCTTTTATAGGGGATAACAACCGAGTCTTTCAGTATGAAGGCAACGGAAAAAATTATTGGAAGATGGAAACGAAGGACGTCTATACAGGAAAAGGCTGGCTGGCCTCTGGCACCACACCTATTTCATTCCGTCAGGAAGACCTTGTGCCTGTCTTTTCGGTGCCTGACACCGTGGAGACCATTAAAGAGACTTCGCAGGTGGTGACAAGTCCAGATTATCATTTCAATTTTCTTATGTATCCAGCCGGAATAAGCAAAGTGTTAAAGTTGCTTCCAGAGGGCAGTCAATATGAAATCGATACGACGATTGAGCGAATCAGCCTATTAGCTAATGACAATGTCCCTGCTGTACCGCAGGCCTTTACTGTTGAATATAAAAAACCAAAGTACAAAGCTTCAGACTTAGTCCAAACAACGAGCTATGACCCAACTATCATCAACGAGAAATTTTATCAAAAATATACACTCCTGCCGGAGAATCTTCCGCCACGAGTGAAAGAATTAGCAGCAGAGATTACGGCCACAAAAACCAATTGGTTTGATAAAGCAAAAGCGATCGAAAGTTATTTTGGAAAATCTGCGTTCACTTATGACCAGAAAAATGTCGCGGTGCCTGACACCGAAGATGACTATGTGGATCAATTTTTGTTTGAGACAAAAAGGGGTTATTGTGACAATTTCTCCTCTTCGATGGCGGTGATGCTGAGAACACTCGGGATTCCAACGCGCTGGGTAAAAGGGTTCACAGGCGGAGATTTCCTGCAATATAGTGATGAGACTTCAGGGACTCAAGTGTATGAGGTAACAAATAATAATGCCCATTCTTGGGTTGAGGTCTATTTTCCGAACCAAGGCTGGGTACCATTTGAGCCAACCAAGGGCTTTTCAAATGAAATTATCATCAATTACGAAACGAATGGCCCAACATCATCCAATAATCAAGAAGCCAGTCCAGCTCCAGTGAAGAAGCCTCAGCAGAAAGAGATTGAGGATCCTAATAAAGCAAATGATTCGAAATCATTCTTTAATGTTAAAAGGGTCTGGGAAGAGACCCAATTGCTTGTGAAAAACAATTGGAAGCGGATGGTTTTCATAATCATAATAGTGGCTGCAGTAGTTGGTATTCTTTACGGCAGTCGCGGTAAGTGGTTTCCATATGGTCTGTTAGTCATTTACCGATTTAAGAAAAAGGACGAAAACATCAGTGCTGCCTACTTAGCTTTGTTGGAACAGTTTGAACGCTACGGATTAAAGCGGAAGGAAAACCAAACACTACGAAACTATGCCCGTTACATTGATTCCTTCTTTTCGACAAGAGAAATGTCAGAACTAACGGCTATTTATGAAAATTATCTGTATCATAAGCAATTGCCAAAGGGCACTTGGAAAGAATCGCATGAATTATGGGAAAATTTAATAAAAAAGACAATTGCTTGACCGGAAAAACCACCTATTGTTACAATATGTACTAATTCATGTTTAGCACAAGCATCTGCCTAAAAAGATGCTTGTACTATTCAAAATATAGTACGTTTCCTTCATATATCCTCGAAAATTTGGTTCGAGAGTCTCTACCGGGTCACCGTATAATGACCTGACTATGAAGGCAGGATTTTTCTGTGGTCTTTTTACGAGAAAACTAGAATTCTGCCTTCCTGATATTTTTTGGAGGGGAGAATTCTAGTTTTTTTTATATCCTTTGCTGTAAAGGTTCATAATAACTATAACTTGAGAAAATTGAGGTGGATGCTTTGCCAGGCAAGAATGAGATGATTATTGTATTAGATTTTGGAAGTCAATATAACCAGTTAATAACCCGCAGGATCCGTGAATTCGGGGTATACAGTGAATTACATCCGCATACGATTACAGCTGAAGAAATCCGCAAGTTAAACCCAAAAGGGATTATTTTCTCCGGCGGGCCAAATAGTGTTTACGATGAAAATTCTTTCCGCTGTGATGAAGCCATTTTTGAAATGGGTCTGCCGATCCTTGGTATTTGCTACGGGATGCAATTAATGACCGTCCATTTTAATGGGAAGGTTGAAAAAGCGAAAGAACGTGAATACGGAAAAGCAACAATGACGGTACAGAATCCATCAGCGTTATTTACAGGACTGCCAAATGAGCAAACCGTGTGGATGAGTCACGGTGATCTTGTTGTCGAAGCTCCTGCAGGTTTTACTGTTGATGGCACAAATCCAACCTGTCCAATTTCAGCAATGAGTAATGAAGAGCAAAAGCTTTATGCTGTTCAGTTCCACCCGGAAGTACGTCATTCCGTTTATGGGAATGAATTGTTAAGAAATTTTGTTTTTAACGTGTGTGAGTGCACTGGCGATTGGTCAATGGGTAACTTCATTGAAATGGAAATGGCAAAGATTCGTGAGCAGGTTGGCGATAAAAAAGTTCTTTGTGCTTTAAGCGGCGGGGTGGATTCATCCGTTGTTGCTGTGCTGATTCATAAGGCAATCGGTGATCAACTTACTTGTATTTTTGTCGATCATGGCTTGCTTCGGAAAAATGAGGCTGACAGCGTGATGAAGACTTTTTCAGAAGGCTTCCACATGAATGTTATCAAAATTGATGCCAAAGACCGTTTCTTATCGAAGTTAGAAGGTGTTTCTGACCCTGAGAAAAAACGAAAAATTATTGGTAATGAATTTATTTATGTATTTGACGATGAAGCGACAAAACTGGAAGGTATTGAGTTCTTGGCCCAAGGTACGCTTTATACCGATATTATTGAAAGTGGTACGGCGACTGCACAAACCATTAAGTCCCATCACAATGTAGGCGGATTACCGGAAGATATGCAATTTAAACTAATCGAACCGCTAAACACCTTATTTAAGGATGAAGTCCGGGCACTTGGAACTGAGCTGGGAATTCCGGATGATATCGTCTGGAGACAGCCATTCCCTGGACCAGGTCTTGGCATTCGTGTGCTTGGGGCCATTTCAGAGGATAAACTGGAGATTGTTCGTGAATCGGATTGGATTCTTCGCGAGGAAATTAAAAAGGCCGGTCTCGACCGAGAAATTTGGCAATATTTCACTGTACTACCGGACATTCGCAGCGTCGGTGTAATGGGGGATGCAAGAACATACGATTACACGATTGGAATTCGTGCTGTGACCTCCATTGACGGAATGACGTCCGATTGGGCAAGGATCCCTTGGGATGTTTTAGAAGTCATTTCAACAAGAATTGTTAACGAAGTAGCTCATGTCAACCGGGTCGTTTACGATATTACAAGTAAGCCGCCTGCAACGATTGAGTGGGAATAAGAAAAGCGGAAGCCCCTAGCGCTGATGCTAGGACAATAAGAAAAGCAAAGAACTGGAACCGATTATTGGTTCCAGTTCTTATTTATTTTTGGAAAAAGCGACTAATTATATCAGGAACATCCATATTCACGAACGATGTTAAAATTTATTTTAATATCGTTCGTATTTTTTGTTTACAAGAGGTTTCTTTCCTGCTAAAATAAAAAACGTGTTAAGAGAAGGTAATAATAATTGCATCGTATAATCTTGGGGATATGGCCCAAAAGTTTCTACCGAGCCACCGTAAATGGCTTGACTACGAGGCAGTGTTTAATATAAGAGGTATGTTTTCTTTCCCTCTATTTATTGCACTTGCCTTACGTCAGCTCCGGTAGAATAAACCGGAGCTTTTTTGCATAAACAATAAAGAAAGAACCTTAGGGGGCAAAAGAATGCATAAGTATTTTGAATTTGAGAAACATGGGACAAATTATCGCCGTGAGTTTATTGGGGGACTAACGACCTTCTTAGCAATGGCTTATATACTAGTTGTTAATCCATTAACATTATCATTAGCTTCCATAAAGGACTATCCTGATGCCTTAAGAATGGACTATGGTGCAGTATTTGTGGCAACAGCTCTTGCGTCTGCACTAGGATCAATTGTCATGGGACTCCTTGGAAAGTATCCGCTGGCATTAGCTCCAGGAATGGGCTTGAATGCGTTCTTTGCTTATACGGTGGTATTAGGGAGCGGAATTCCTTGGCAGCACGCCCTTGGAGCAGTTCTTATCTCAGGTGTATTTTTCTTCTTATTGACTCTTACTGGCCTGCGCGAAAAAATAATTAATGCGATTCCAGTTGATTTAAAACATGCTGTTGGTGCAGGGATTGGCTTGTTCATTACTTTTATTGGATTACAAAATGCTGGGATTGTAGTCAATAATGATGCAACACTAGTTGGATTAGGCGATTTGACAGCCGGGCCTACACTACTTGCTATTTTTGGTATCGTCGTAACAGTAATTATGATGACTAGAGGTATTAACGGAGCCGTATTTTATGGTATGGTCATCACAGTAATCGTAGGAATGATCTTTAACTTAATTGATATGCCGACTAAAGTAGTTGATTCTGTTCCAAGCTTATCACCGACGTTTGGTGCAGCATTCTCTTCGTTCGGAGATAGCTCTTTTTATACAACAGCCATGCTTGGAATTGTTCTTACCTTCTTGTTTGTTGACTTCTTTGACAATGCAGGTACCCTTGTTGCAGTAGCAAACCAAGCGGGAATTATGAAAGACAATAAGCTGCCTCGAGCTGGACGCGCGCTAATTTCAGATTCGATTGCAACAACTGTTGGTGCTGTGTTAGGTACATCAACTACAACATCTTACATCGAGTCGTCTGCAGGGGTTGCCTCTGGTGCTAGAACTGGATTTGCAGCCTTAGTAACAGCTGGATTTTTTATCTTATCGCTCTTCTTCTTTCCGTTATTATCAGTGGTTACTGCACCTGTAACCGCACCTGCGTTAATTATTGTTGGGGTATTAATGGTATCTTCATTAGGAAAAATTGATTGGCAGCGTTTTGAAATTGCTGTTCCAGCCTTCTTAACGATGATTGCTATGCCGCTGACATACAGCATTGCAACAGGTATTGCAGTGGGCTTTATCTTTTACCCAATCACAATGATTATCAAGGGTCGTACAAAAGAAATTCACCCAGTTATGTACTTTTTCTTTGTAATCTTTGTTCTATATTTTATTTTCTTAAAATAATAATAAAGGGAACTGTGGGCGCACCACAGTTCCTTTTATTTTGTCAAAAATTATCGTTCGAATAATTTACCAACTAGTATGACATAATGTTGTCGAACTTTGTCGTTGACTTCCTGTTTTCTGTCTTTTATTCTGTAATTACAAAGGTAAAATGGGAGAAATGGGGAAAAAGGGAATGGTGCAGCTGAAAATTGAAAAGGTTTTAAATAATAATGTATTGATTGCTGAACACCCTTCCTATGGTGAAGTAGTTTTGATTGGTAAGGGGATCGGCTTTAATCGCAAACATGGTGATTTAATTGAGAAGGACTCTGCTGAAAAGCTCTTTGTCTTAAAAAATGAAAAGGAGCAACAAAATTATCTTAAATTGCTCCCGTTTATTGATAACGATTTCTTAGAGGTGATCATCGCATCGATTGAGTTAATCAAGCAACGAACAAATTCGATGTTAAATGAACATATTCATGTTGCCTTAACTGACCATTTAATGTTTGCCTTAACACGGGCTTCCCAAGGGATGGAAATGAAAAATCCCTTCTTAGTGGAGACAAAGGCGCTTTATCGTCATGAGTATGAAGTGGCTAAAGAGGTTGTCCAACTTATTAAGGATAACACTGGGATTAGCTTTCCAATTGGAGAGGTTGGCTTTATCGCCTTGCATATTCACAGTGCAATAACCAATAAAGACCTATCTGATGTAAACCAACATTCCCAACTTGTCAGCAAACTGGTTGATATGGTTGAAGAACAGTTGGAGCTAGTGATAGATAAAGAAGGAATCGATTATATGAGACTTGTTCGCCATCTCCGTTTTGCGATTGAACGAGTTGTGAACGGTGAAAAAGTGGATGAGCCAGAAAAAATTTCTTCCCTATTGAAAGATGAATATCCTATATGCTATAATCTTTCATGGAAGCTCATAAAAGTGATGCAACAAACCTTAAAATTAAAAGTCTTTGATGCAGAAGCAGTATATCTAACGATGCATTTACAACGACTTCAAAAAAAATATAAATAGCACTTATTCTTTTACGTGTTACTGATTCGATCAGGCATGAGTAAAAAGTTTAATTGAACTCAAGTTATTGGGGTAATCTATACCCATAGCTTTATTCGATTGGACCTTTACTCATGCCTTTTTTGTTGTTACTTCTAACAAATATGTAACCGCTTTATGAGCTAAACAAAAAATAGGAGGGACTTTATATGTTTAAAAATGCTTTTGGTGTTTTACAGAAAGTCGGTAAAGCATTAATGTTACCAGTTGCGATTCTGCCAGCTGCTGGGATCTTACTGGCAATTGGTAATGCACTTCAAAACCCAACACTAGTTGACATCGCCCCATTCTTAGATAATAGCGGGATTGCGATGGTTGCAAAGATTATGGAACAAGCTGGTAGTGTCATATTCGGAAACCTATCATTATTATTTGCTGTTGGGGTTGCGATTGGACTAGCAGGGGGAGAAGGTGTAGCAGGGCTTGCTGCGATTGTCGGTTTCCTTATTATGAATGCAACAATGGGAACTGCATTGGGCATTGATGCAGATGCACTTGCGAAGCATCCTCAAAGTTATGCTTCTGTACTAGGAATACCTACACTGCAAACGGGTGTTTTCGGAGGTATCATCGTCGGTCTAATTGCCGCTTATATGTATAATAAATTCTTTGAAATTGAATTACCATCATATCTAGGTTTCTTTGCTGGTAAGCGTTTCGTTCCGATTATAACTGCTGCAAGTACTGTTCTTTTAGGATTGTTAATGATCCTAATCTGGCCGCCAATTCAATCAGGCTTAAATGCGTTCTCTACGAATATGGTTGATGCGAACAAAACGATTGCTGCCTTTATCTTTGGGGTGATTGAACGTTCATTAATTCCATTTGGATTGCATCATATTTTCTATGCGCCATTCTGGTATGAATTTGGAAGCTATACAAACGCTGCGGGTGACCTTGTTCGTGGTGACCAACGTATTTTCATGGAACAAATTAAAGATGGTGTTCAAAATTTAACTGCAGGTACGTTCACAACAGGTAAATACCCATTCATGATGTTTGGACTCCCTGCTGCTGCATTAGCGATTTATCATGAAGCTCGTCCAGAAAAGAAAGTGTTTGTGGGAGGCTTAATGGCTTCTGCGGCGTTAACTTCTTTCCTTACTGGTATTACCGA
Organism: Neobacillus sp. KR4-4; assembly: GCF_042136325.1. Classification (NCBI taxonomy): domain Bacteria; kingdom Bacillati; phylum Bacillota; class Bacilli; order Caryophanales; family Bacillaceae; genus Neobacillus; species Neobacillus sp. KR4-4. The sequence goes on along the minus strand of NZ_JBHHJU010000034.1, from coordinate 1,558 downwards.
ACCAATTGAATTCTCGTTCTTATTCGTTGCGCCAGTATTATTTGGTATCCACGCAATCTTTGCTGGATTATCATTTATGACTATGCACTTGTTAAATGTAAAAATCGGGATGACCTTCTCAGGTGGACTAATTGACTATATTTTATTTGGATTAATCAACCCGCAAACAAATGCTTGGATCGTTATTCCAGTAGGTCTTGTCTTTGCGGTTATTTATTACTTCGGTTTCCGTTTTGCGATTCGCAAGTTTGATTTAAAAACTCCAGGTCGTGAACTTGAGGAAGAAGAAGATCAAGCGGCAACAGGGAAATCAGGTTCAGGTGATTTAGCAGCTAATATTTTAGATGCAATGGGTGGAAAAGATAATATTGCTCATTTAGATGCGTGTATTACACGTCTTCGTGTATCGGTTAATGATATTAAAAATGTGGACAAAGCTGAATTGAAAAAACTTGGTGCAGCTGGAGTCTTAGAAGTAGGAAATAACATTCAAGCAATTTTCGGACCACGTTCTGAAACCATAAAGGGTCAAATGAAAGATATTATGTCCGGTAAGAGACCTCGTACCACTTCTGTTGATACAGCGGAAAAAAGTCCGGAACAAAGTAATGTGAATTCAGATGCAATTCAAAAAGCACGTGAGAATGAAGTGTTTGCAGCACCGCTTAAAGGGGAAATAAAGCCAATTACTGAAGTACCTGATCAGGTGTTTGCTGGAAAAATGATGGGTGATGGCTTTGCGATTGTACCAGCTGAAGGAACGGTGGTTTCACCGGTTAATGGAAAAATCGTCAACCTATTCCCAACTAAACACGCCATTGGTATCTTATCTGATACAGGGCGTGAAATCCTGATTCATGTTGGTATTGATACTGTTAATTTAAAAGGTCAAGGTTTTGAGACGTTAGTTTCTGAAGATGACATCATTGAACAGGGGCAGCCGTTATTAAAAGTTGATTTAAATTACATTAAAGAACATGCAACATCTACAATAACTCCGATTGTTTTCACGAACTTAGCCGAAGGTGAAAAAGTTGTACTGAATAACCAGGGTCAAGTGGAATTGAAGCAAGAAGGAATCGTTAAGATTACAAAGTAAAAGGAAGCTGGCCCTGGTAACTGGGCCGGCTTTTCTACTTATATTATAGAAGAAAGTCGGTAATGGAAAAAAATTGTAGGTTTTTGTTGACGAGGCATAGGCGTGGTGGTATTATATTAAAGCAGTCGTTAATGACAAGTTAACAACTTGTTGGTGTTTAAAATATTGATAAAAAACATTGACAACGATTTGCTGAAATGATATAGTAATAAAGTTGCTTCTAACGGAGTAACGAGCTTGTTCTTTGAAAACTAAACAAACAAAATCGTGCAAACAAACAATATTAATCGTGTTTCTTCTATTATATATAGTTAGAACATGAGCCGACGTATCAAATGAGCTAATCAACTTTCTTGGAGAGTTTGATCCTGGCTCAGGACGAACGCTGGCGGCGTGCCTAATACATGCAAGTCGAGCGAGACTCTTCGGAGTCTAGCGGCGGACGGGTGAGTAACACGT
>NZ_JBHHJU010000033.1:0-56342 GCF_042136325.1 Neobacillus sp. KR4-4 | reverse complement strand
ACTCCGAAGAGTCTCGCTCGACTTGCATGTATTAGGCACGCCGCCAGCGTTCGTCCTGAGCCAGGATCAAACTCTCCAAGAAAGTTGATTAGCTCATTTGTTACGTTGGCTTAGCTTCTTAAAAGAAGCTAAAATTTATTGTTTGTTTGCACGATTTGTTTGTTTAGTTTTCAAAGAACAATTATTAGTAATTTTGGAGCGGGTGATGGGAATCGAACCCACTACATCAGCTTGGAAGGCTGAGGTTTTACCAGTAAACTACACCCGCATATTAATTTAAATGGTCGGGAAGACAGGATTCGAACCTGCGACCCCTTGGTCCCAAACCAAGTGCTCTACCAAGCTGAGCTACTTCCCGTATATATGGCGCGCCCGGAAGAAGTCGAATCCACAACCTTCTGATCCGTAGTCAGACGCTCTATCCAATTGAGCTACGGGCGCATTAATTAAAAGTCAACTTTTAAAGTATAACACACTCGGTATTGTCTGTCAAGAATTTATTTGGTGCGGCCGAGAGGACTTGAACCTCCACGGGGTTGCCCCCACTAGGCCCTCAACCTAGCGCGTCTGCCATTCCGCCACGACCGCATGATAATTAGCGACAAAATTAATCTTATCACATCAATTAATCAAATTCAAGCAAAACATTTGGTGCGGGTGAAGGGAGTCGAACCCCCACGCCTTGCGGCGCCAGATCCTAAGTCTGGTGCGTCTGCCAATTCCGCCACACCCGCATGGATATTTATTGATTTTTTAAAAAAAGATGGCTGGGCTAGCTGGATTTGAACCAACGCATGTCGCAGTCAAAGTGCGATGCCTTACCGCTTGGCTATAGCCCAATAATCATTTCATTAAGAATAAGAAACAGGAAATGAATCAAGGTCACTCCCCGTCCCAAATGACCCCTACGGGACTCGAACCCGTGTTACCTCCGTGAAAGGGAGGTGTCTTAACCGCTTGACCAAGGGGCCTAAAATTCCTATGGCGGAGAAGGAGGGATTTGAACCCTCGCGCCGGTCACCCGACCTACACCCTTAGCAGGGGCGCCTCTTCAGCCTCTTGAGTACTTCCCCATATGGCTCCGCAGGTAGGACTCGAACCTACGACCGATCGGTTAACAGCCGATAGCTCTACCACTGAGCTACTGCGGAATAACTTCTTTCAACAAGTCGATTACCTTATCGACTCTTTACATTATAATGACGATACAATAGAAAGTCAACAAAATTATGAAGAAATTTTTTTCGTATTTCTACTCTACCCTAAGGTTATTTCTTTTACTTTCATCAATTTCCCTTTGCACTTTCCACACACATATCTACTAGTATCAATGCTTCTTTTCCGTCTGTATAATTGCTGACATTTCGTACATTGATACAGAAGGATCTTATTAGATTTTCGTGTTACTTTCATATCTGGAAGTTGTGCACAAAATCGCGGTGCACCAACCATTTTTAATAATTGCTTAAAGTCTTGGTCCTTATGCTGATACCCCTTCCCCTCCAGGTGAAGGTGATAATGACAAAGTTCATGTTTAATAATCCCTACCAGTTCTTTTTCGCCAAGCTGGTCGTAGTACTTTCTATTGATTTCAATATTATGTGTGCTAAGAAGGTATCGGCCGCCCGTTGATCTTAGTCTTGGATTGAAGAATGCCTGATGCAAAAACAGCTTCCCAAATGACTCAACAGATATCTTTTCAACCAGTAATTGAAGTTGTTGTTGTTCCATTTTGGGTCCCTCTCTTTCTATGCGAACATGACAACCTATTATAGCATATATTGTATATAGCTTTAGTACTTTTCGGGAGGTTTTATTATGCCAACTTGGTTGCAAAACCAAATGAAAAGAGCTTTCTATGAGAAGGATCGCTATCAGATCAAGATGCTAAACCAGTGCTGGTTCTTTTACAGAAAAAAACACTTCTCTTAAGATATGTAGAAAGATTTAAAGTGCAGAGCAGCCTTTGGTTTTGCGCTTTTTTGTTTTTTGCTCTGTTAAAACTAAATGTTGATTTCACTGTGTTTGGAAAATAAAGAAAGCTTTTTCACCCTACTAAAATTAAAGACCAAATCGCTAGGCGAGATGGTCTTCTATCAGCCATGATATTCCTCTTTGGTCAGTAATAAACCTGGTACCTACTACTATTTCGATGGCGCCAGCATCGTTAACGCAACCCGGCCTTTTTTCATATCAACTGAATCTACCCATACGGTGACAACATCCCCTACTGATACAATGTCCAAAGGATGCTTTACAAAACGATTGCTAAGTTTAGAAATATGAACAAGCCCATCCTGCTTCACACCGATATCGACAAACGCACCGAAATCAACCACATTCCGAACTGTACCTTGCAATTCCATTCCAGCGCTAAGGTCCTCAAGTTTTAAAACATCTTTTTTCAATAGAGGGCGAGGTAATTCATCACGTGGGTCACGTTCCGGTCTTACCAAAGCATCTATAATGTCTTTTAGGGTCAACTGACCAATAGCAAGTTCCTCTGAAACAGATGTTAAATCGAGTCCATTTAGGGCTGTTTTCAGCTCTTCCGAACCAAGGTCATCGGTTGTAAATCCAAGACTCGCTAATAGTTTCTTTACTTCATCATAATTTTCCGGATGAATCCCTGTCCGATCAAGCGGCTGTTTTCCATCTAATACACGCAAGAAGCCAATCGCCTGCTCATAGGTTTTCGCCCCAAGACGCGGAACTTTCTTTAATTGAACCCTGCTCGTAAATTTCCCTTCCTCTTCTCGCTTTTTAACAATATTATTTGCGGCTGTTTTGTTCAGTCCAGCTACATATTGTAAAAGTGATGGAGAGGCGGTATTAACATTCACACCGACCTGGTTAACTGCCGTTTCCACAACAAAGTGTAACGATTCTGATAATCGTTTCTGGGAAACATCGTGCTGGTATTGACCAACGCCAACAGATTTCGGATCGATTTTCACTAATTCTGCTAATGGATCCTGCAAACGACGAGCAATGGATGCCGCACTTCTTTCTTCTACCTGCAGATTCGGAAACTCTTCTCTAGCTAGTTCAGATGCAGAGTATACACTTGCTCCCGCTTCATTGACAATTAAGTAGAAAATCTCCTCATCCATTTCTTTTAAAATATCGGCAACAAACTGTTCTGTTTCCCTTGAAGCCGTCCCATTTCCGATCGCAGCCATTTCTACTTTATAGTCACGGAGGATGTTAATAAATTTTTCTCGGGCTTCTTTTGTTTTTGAAACAGGTGGATGTGGATAGATCACATCAATTTTCAAAACTTTGCCTGTTTCATCCACCACTGCTAGTTTACAGCCCGTCCGATAAGCAGGATCAACCCCAATAACCACTTTACCTTTTAACGGCGGCTGCAATAGTAAGTTCCGAAGATTTTCAGAGAATATATGTATGGCTTGCTCTTCACCTTTATCCGTTAATTCATTCCTAATTTCGCGCTCAATCGAAGGTTGAATCAGTCGTTTGTAACTATCTTCCAGTGCCTCTAGTACAACAGGTGCTGCCGGTGAGTGCTGGGCACGAATCCACTTTCTCGACAAATATGTTAGAATTAAATCGGCATTCATCTTTAACGATACTCGCAAAATATCTTCCTTTTCCCCGCGGTTTAGGGCGAGAGTCCGGTGTGGGACAATTTTATTGATTGGTTCCTCATATTCATAGTACATTTCATAGACGTTTTTCTCGTCTTTTTCAGCATCTTTCACTACCGATACAACAGAACCAGACTTAAACGTTTCCTTACGAATCCATTTACGGCTTTCAGCATCATCCGAAACCCGTTCAGCAATAATATCTTTCGCTCCTGAAAGGGCATCCTCAAAAGTAGAAACCTCTTTTTCCTCTGATAAGAATTGTTTTGCTTTTTCCTCAATCGATTCTTTTGAGCATGTCAGCAGCCATTCAGCCAATGGTTCAAGCCCTTTTTCCTTTGCAATCGTTGCTTTAGTCCGTCTTTTTTGTTTATAAGGTCTGTATAAATCTTCAACCTCTTGAAGCTTCTCAGCCTTAGTGATGGCAGCGCTTAGTTCGTCAGTTAATTTTCCTTGCTCTGAAATAATGCGGATAACCTCTTCTTTTCTTTGCTCGAGGTTTTGGACATATTGCCAGCGATCTAAAATATTTCTAATTTGGACTTCATCAAGTGCTCCTGTCATTTCTTTACGATAGCGAGCTATAAAAGGAACTGTATTGCCTTCATCTAATAATGAAATAACACTCTTTACTTGTTTAAAAGATACCGCTAACTCAGCAGCAATTTTCTTTAACAACTGATCATCTTTTACGATTGTATCATTCACAAAACTTGCCCTCCATTCCTTTTATTCTATTGTAGCAGATTAAACTTTCCGTTTCATTAAACGGCCATCCGCACATTTTTTTCAAAAAAAATAGGCAAGCGTAATGCTTGCCTTAGCAAATTTAAGAATGAGGACAGGATATGTATGAAAAAACGCTCTTTCTAAAAAGAGCGTGCTTTAAATTAAAATTCGATGAGACCCAGGCTTACCTGCAAGGCTTCATCCACTTTCTCCATCATTTCGTCATCGAGATGGGTGATTTTATCGGTTAACCGCTGCTTATCAATTGTGCGAATTTGCTCTAACAGAATGACCGAATCTCGTTCAAATCCGTAGCGCTTCGCATCAATTTCTACATGAGTAGGAAGCTTGGCTTTTTGAATTTGAGCTGTAATCGCTGCAACAATCACTGTGGGACTAAACCGATTCCCGATGTCGTTTTGGATGACAAGTACAGGTCGGACGCCGCCTTGTTCAGAACCAACAACTGGGGATAGGTCCGCGAAATAAACGTCACCACGTTTGACTATCAAAGGATTATCCTCCGCTTACAAGACGTTCAACTGTGTGTTCTGCCTCATATTCTGCTAAAAATGCTTCTGATGCAATCCCTAGATTAATCTTCGCCATTTCCATGTATCCACGTCTCATCGACTCGCGAATTTGTCTCTTTTTACGTTCGCGTAAATACATTTTTGTTGCCTGGTAGATAAACTCGCTGCGGTTTACATTCTCTTGTTTCACAAAACCATCTAATTCAGTTAAAAGATGTTGCGGTAACTTCACTAAGATTTCCGTAGTTGCGCCGGATTCAGACACAAACATACACCTCCACCATCACTACACACCATTTTTATCTAACCAGAATTCCTTCTGATGCATAAACGCCACTACACATGATGAATCGCCTTTTTGGCCTGTTTCACACAGTGAGTTTCATTTATTATCTGTACCATATTTAATAATAACATTAATCGAACCTATTGCATAGACTAATTATAATACTACTGTATTATAATCCAATAAAAGACCCTTTTATGCACAAATCACCGCAATATCATAAATATGATGTAAAAACTTTATTTAGGCCTTTAATTTTCGAGAAGATAATTTTTTAAATCGACAACTTTCCCTCCCTTTTTATAAAGACGCGGAACCCGACTGGCAATGATGCAGGGGACCTCATAATTAATGGTTTCTAGTTTTTTAGCAATTTCATTGATTGAAATAAACTGGTTCTCCTGAGCGCCTATTAATGTGACAGGTGTCCCAATTGGAACATGATATGGCAGGCGGACCATACATTGATCCATACAAATTCTACCGACAATTGGTGTCCTTTTCCCTTCTACAAGCACTTCTTGCCCTTGCAGTTTGCGTATCCAGCCGTCCGCATACCCAATTGGGATTGTCCCAATCCACTCTTCATCATCAGTTTCATAGGTTGCCCCGTAACTCAATTTTTCACCCTTTGGCATTTTCTTAACATGAACAAGTCGAGTTCGAATGGAAAAGGCCTCCTTTAGCTGGAAGGGAATTTTATCTTCCATCTCCAATGAAGGGGTTAATCCATACATCGCAATCCCAACCCGGACTGCATTAAAATATGTCTTTGGAAAGCGCAAAGTTGCTGCACTATTGCTAGAATGAACATATTTTGGTTTTTGTTTGAGTGCGGAAACCATACTTTCGAATAAAGCTAATTGCTGGTACATATAAGTTTCATCTAGTTCATCCGCCGTCGCAAAATGAGTAAAAATCCCTTCTAGATGAAATGGGCTATGTTCAGAAATCATTTGTTCGACGGCAATTAATTCCGATACACTCCGCACGCCTATTCTCCCCATGCCTGTATCTACTTTGATATGAAATGAAATTCGATCTTCCGCCTTTACATATTTCAATGCCTTTTCTAGCCATTCCTTCTGAAAAACAGTAAGGGTGATATCAAATTTCGCTGCCACTTGGATATCTTCAGGACGAGATGCCCCCAAAACGAGGATAGGGGCTGTTATTCCTTTATTCCTTAGAGCGATTGCCTCATCCATAAATGCAACAGCAAGATAGGCAGCCCCTGCTTCTAGTGCTGTTTTTGCCACCTGAACATCACCATGCCCGTATGCATTAGCTTTCACAACTGCAATCACCTTTACTTGTTGAGGCAATTGTTTCTTAATGGAGGTAACATTGGCAGATATACAATCTAAATCTACTTCAGCCCATGTATCACGATAGAAAAAACCTTGTTCTTCCATGTTCCCACTTCCTAATAGCTTAATTAATTATTTCCTTATTATCACAAAATTATCATACTACTGTTGTGAAGTACAAACAAATAAGAAAGGCGCAAGCGCCCTGGCGCTGGAGCTAGACATCAAAAAAACAGGCCCAATAAAGGCCTGCTAGCTAAATGATTTATTTTACGGCTTCACCTTGGACAGATGCAGCCACCTCAATTAACTCTTCTTTCGTTAAGTTCTTTGAAGCAATCATGTAATCTACACCATTATGCGACCATGAGATCGAGTGGTCCGAAACAGCCCCAATCGTCATCCCTAAGTCGACTATATCTCCTTCAACATAGGTTGGATTGGCGGAAGCCGCTTTGGCTGTAACTTTTTCCTGAACAAGGGTAAATGACTTTTTACCATCGTAGGTAAGGACTACTCTTTTCCCATCTTCAAGCGATACATCTTTTTCCTCAATTAATTTCGTTCCTTTTAATTCCACGGTTGGATACATAACTGTAAAGGCATCATCGCCGCCGTCCGCCATGGCTGGCAAATTGAGCTGTGCACGTGTCATATTCTTCTTCATATCAAAATCGTCCTTGTCAAAGCTCGCATTAAATTTCACTTTAGAAAACTCTACCGTTACAAGGGCATTTCGATCCGGATCCATTACTTTTACCACCGCAGGAGATAAGTCACTTTTATTTAGTTTAATCTCTTGGAAAGGCAGCATTGTATTATTTTGATAACGGGTTTTCGTTTCAAATACATAATATTGTTTTGTGGTAGTGAATTTTGCGCTTTTATCGGCAACAATGTCCTTAATCAGTGATTCATACAAGTAGGCCTGGCTGCTGTTTTGCGGCCAATCGCTTTGGAAACGGAAGCTCTTATTCAGTGCAGGTGTCAGAACAAATACGCCTTGATTATTCCTTAGTATCATCTGACTTTGGTCCTTTTGGGCATTTTTCAAATTCACTCGATAAAAGGTAGGATCCTTGTGCCAAATTTCCACTTTATAAACTTGTGAATCTGAACCCATTTTCAATGTCATTTTTGCATTTACTTTGTAGCCACTTAAGTCATCCAGTTTCCCAGTTAGCTCTTTGACTACATCACCTTGTGATTTAGAGCCACAGGCAGCTAGTACAAAAATGACCATTAGCCCCGTAATTAGCAGCAACAACTTTTTCCTCATTCCTTCAACCCCTTCTTGTCTCATTTCATATGATTATGGAGAAGAGAAAGGCAGGGGTCAGGCACTGGAGTTTGCTTATCCAAAATGACCATGGCTGACCTTGTCTCTCCTGTTTCCCTATGAATATATGAGACAACCTTTGGGTTTATGATAAGGAAGTTGCCGAGCTATTTATTTTCACGAAAAATTAATTCCTACTCTTCTTCAATTGTTACTTGCGCTACGGCATATTCTTTACTATGTGAAATGGATAGATGGGCCAGGACTTCAGGCTTTGCAATATATGGTTTTCCTGAGCTGTCATTGTCAATTTCAATATCTTGAAAGGATAATTCCTCACCAATCCCCGTTCCGTTTGCTTTTGAAAAGGCTTCTTTTGCGGCAAATCGCCCTGCTAAAAATTCTACCTTCCTTACAGCCGATAACTCCTCAAATTTCTGCTTTTCTTTTGGGGTCAACACGCGGTCGACAAACTTCGTTTGCCGCATAAGGATGGTCTGAATCCTAGAAAGTTCAATTATATCGATTCCAATCCCTTTAATCATTCTTCATCTTCCTTCTATTTGTTATATGATTAGCATAAGTAATAGTGTACAAGAATGGAAATTCGTCAATAAATAGTATGAACTCAGGAGGTGTAAGTGATGTTTACGAGAACGGAGAGCTTTCGCGATTTTATCCGCCTTTACCCAATTGTTTCTATTATTGTTACCATTCATTTAGGATTATATCTGTTAACTAGTTTACCAATCTTCCCAAACAATTGGTTCTTTGAACATCTTTCTGGAGTAAATCTTTACATTATGGAAGGAGAATATTGGCGGCTGATTACACCGACCTTTATGCATAGCGGGTTCTCCCACACGCTTTTTAACAGCTTTTCACTCATACTCTTTGGACCAGCACTTGAGCGCATGCTTGGCAGCGGGCGATTTTTATTTATTTATCTTCTCTCAGGATTCATTGCCAATGCTGCTACATTACTGCTCGAGCCGCTCACTTACACACATGTTGGCTCAAGTGGAGCCATTTTTGGACTGTTTGGCTATTATCTCGCGATTATTATGTTCCGGAAACATATGCTTTCCAAACAGAATTCACAAATTATTCTTACCCTTTGTGTTGTTAGTTTGATAATGACCTTCCTGCAGCCGAACATTAATATTACCGCCCACCTATTTGGCTTACTTGGCGGCTTCTTACTAGGAGCCATTCCCTATTTTAATAAAAAGGAGCTTTCAAATTCGATTAAAGGTACCGCAAACTGGGCCAGCAACAGGAAGAAAAGCATTTCTTACCAATCTCCTTGGAAGGTTCTCATCTGGGCCGCCATTATTATCATTGCCATTATTGGTTTACTTGCGCAAAAATAACAGGGATTTGCAGTCGAATGATCTTTCACTGCGATCCCTTTTTCTTTGCCCAACTTCCCTGCCGACCCTTTATTCGATCATAAAACTCGATTGATCAATCCACATAATTCCGTCTCTCCCTTGTAAATCCTCTGCAAGTTGGAAAAGCGCCGCATCTTTTTGCTTCGCCTCAATCATACAGTGAATTTCAGGAACTGTCCCTTTAATTTGCCGTAAAAACCTCAGAAACATTTGGGAGTCAATTGTATCCGCATGTGCTCGAAAATCCTTTTCGGAGCGCGGACTGGAAATATGCATCTTGATTGGCAGCGGAGACTGGGTCCAGGTTGCAACAATCCTTCCCCAGTCCGCCGCCCATTCTTCTTCCTCATGGTGTGCAAGGTGATGATGGTAATCAAACACCATTGGAATGCCTAACTTTTCACATAGATAAAGGGTGTCTCTCACCGTAAACGTCGTGTCATCGTTTTCGAGCATAATCATCTGCTGGATGGATGGGGAAATATAGGCCCAATTATGAATAAACTGCTCGAGAGCTTTCTCCTTATCGTTATAACCACCACCAACATGAAGTACACACCGATGTTCGGGATCAATCTCCATTCCTTTTAGCAAGGCTTTATGCACGGCGAGCGTTTTTAAGGAATTTTTTAATATATCCTTATCCGGTGTATTAAGAACGACGAAATGGTCCGGATGGAAATCAATGCGAGCTGGGTGTTCCTTTATATAAACGGCTAGCTTCTTGAGTGTATCCTTTAAAGGACTGATATAGTCCCAATCCAGTAATCCCTCATGATTAGCAAGCGGAATGAGTCGTGAGCTGAACCTAAAAAAGTGAATTTGATTGCCTGCATTATGTTTTAAAAGACGCAGACAATTTTCTAAGTTTGAAATCGCAATTCTCTCTAATTTACGAATTGCTGCGTCCCGGTCTTTTATTTTTTCAAATTGAGCAAATGTCATCGTTTGCGAAGGGGAAGCATTCTGAAGCTCCACACTCATTGCCACATAACCGAGTCGTACCAACGTCATCATCATCACTCCAGCGGATTGTGTTTATGCTTACTATTCCCTTTTAAGCATAGAAAAAAGCATGAACGAAATCGTTCATGCTTCACGTTTTTTAGTGATTAAATGTTCTTGGCTTTGATGATGGTTTACCGCCGCCGCCAGTTCTTTTTTCACCACTGCGTGGTCTTGCAGGCGCTTTTTTGCGATTATTATCGCCACGGTATGAACCTGAACCTCTAGAATCATCTCTTCTTCTACGGTCACGGTCGTTATACGGCTTTCTTTCTCTTCTTTGTGGAAGCTGTTCTTCTGTTAACTTAATTGGTGTTGTATCCGGCTCTTTCGTTAACATTTTCAATACAGCTGCGATAACGGTTGATGCATCATTTTCTTCCAGCAATTCTTGCGCTGCCGCTTTATAATAATGTAAATTGTTTGATTCAATCGTTTGGACGATCTTTTCTACAACCGCTTTTTGTTGGCCTTCTAACGCCTCATCAAGGGTAGGAGCCTTCATTTTATCCATTTTGCGTTTTGTAGTTTTTTCCACAACCGCAAGATAGGATTTTTCACGTGGTGTAATAAAAGTCATCGCTACACCTGTTTTACCAGCACGGCCCGTACGTCCGATACGGTGAACATAGCTTTCTGGATCCTGTGGAATATCAAAGTTGTATACATGGGTAACTCCAGAAATATCTAGACCCCTTGCAGCCACGTCAGTAGCAACAAGAACATCAATCGTACCTTCTTTAAATTTGCGAAGGACAGAAATCCGTTTTGCCTGACTTAAATCTCCATGAATACCTTCCGCTGTATAACCTCTTAAAGTTAAAGCTTCTGATAGTTCATCGACACGGCGCTTTGTCCGGCCAAACACAATCGCAAGTTCTGGTGATTGGATATCTAAAAGTCTTGTTAACACATCAAATTTATTTCTTTCTTGAACCTCAAGGTAATATTGTTCAATGGATGGTACAGTCATTTCTTTTGTTTTCACACGAACAATTTGCGGTTCCTTCATGAACTTTTCAGCCATTCTTTGAATTGGCCCAGGCATGGTTGCTGAGAAAAGTAAAGTTTGGCGTTCTTCTGGTGTTGCAGCAAGGATGGATTCAATGTCTTCAATGAATCCCATGTTTAACATTTCATCCGCTTCATCAAGGATGACGGTGTTAACTGTATCAAGACGCATGGTTTTTCTGTTGATATGATCCAATACACGACCTGGAGTACCAACAATGATATGTGGTGCTTTCTTTAATGAGCGGATCTGGCGGCTGATATCTTGCCCGCCATAAATTGGCAGTACACGCACCCGTTTGCCCGAACCAAGTTTATAAAGTTCTTCAGATACTTGAATCGCAAGTTCACGAGTCGGTGCAATAATAATCCCTTGAATCGCATCTGCTTTAGTATCAATTTTTTCAACCAATGGAATTCCAAATGCAGCTGTTTTCCCTGTTCCTGTTTGAGCTTGCCCGATCAAATCAATTCCTTTTAGCCCCAACGGAATAGTTTCCGATTGAATTGGTGTTGCTTCCTCAAAACCCATTTTAAGGACAGCTTGTAAAGTAGCCTGACTTAGGCCTAATTCTTCAAACTTTGTCAATGTTTTCATTCTCCTTCATCTATGTGAAAATATTTTTGAGAGCTGAATATTTTCGCCTGATACTCAGAAAAGCGGTAGCGCCTGCTCGGATTGAGGCGAAAAGCGCTGGAGGGCCTTAAGGTGAAGTCCGTTTTGGATTCATCAAGAATGGATTCCTTGATGAAATAGGATATATATCATCTTGGATGAAATAGATTTTTATTTCATCCACAAGGATGGAAGTGGATAGTTATTCTTCATCTTAGGCAGGACCGAAACGACTCGGTCCCCTTGGCGCTTGAGCTGACACGCATCAAAATGCCGTAAATAGGTAACATCTTTATTTTACCAAAAAAAAACATCCTCCCTCAAGGAGTATGCCCTTTAATCATCGTTCTTTAGACACGTTGATGAACATCATACCACTGTTGCTAGTATTTTGCAATCAAGACAAGTTTGTTACATTGCCAAACCTATCTTATTACCTCATCAAAAAGTCTAATGCAAAAATGAAAGGCTCCTTCTCTCACAAGAGGGGTCTCTGTTATTTTTCTTTTCTCATCCTGAAATCATTCATGATAACATCAGATTTAATTTCCTTAACTTACCTGTAACGCGGTGACGATTTCTTCTAATTTCATTCCTCTTGATGCTTTGATAAGAACTAACGTCTGATGGTCTACATGTTGCCTTAATTCCTGAATGAGTGCTTCTTTTTCTGTAAAAGCAAAGACTCTTTCTTGCCCTAAAACCATTCTAGCCTTATTTGCAATATGCATCCCTAAATTCCCATAAGTGAACAGGAGATCAACCTTTTCATTGTTTAAGGCTTCTCCTATTTGCTGATGATATTGTTCTTCTTGTGGACCAAGTTCTAGCATATCCCCTAGGACAAGGATTTTCCGTGCGTAGCCTTGAAGATTTGACACTAATTCAATAGCAGCCATCATTGAGGTCGGGCTGGCATTATACGCATCGTTAATTATCTTTTCGCCCTGCTTCCCTTCTACTAACTCCATCCTCATATTGGTCAGCTGAATACTCGCTAGCCCCTCATTCATTTTTTCAAAAGGAATCGAAAAATAATTAGCGATTAGCATCGAAGCAAGTGCATTTAAAATATTATGTGTTCCGAGTACTGGAAGTTCAAACGCAGTCTCTGACATATTAATTCTAAAACTATTTCCATTCTCTAGCTGCTTAATTTCAGTGGGATATAAATCATTTGTAACGTTTCTCCCAAAAGTCTTCAACTGGATATTTCCTTTGTGCTCTTGAATTCTTTCCATAAGCAGCGGCTCATCACCATGGAGTACGGCTAGTCCCCCATCTTTTAGCCCCTGTAGAATTTCAAGCTTTGCTTCTGCAATTCCTTCTCTAGAACCTAGGTCAAGTAGATGCGATTCGCCAATATTGGTAATTACGACAGCATCCGGACAGGCAAGATTTGTTAGAAACTCAATTTCTCCCCTGCCGCTCATGCCCATTTCGAGGACGGCAATTTCAGTGTCCTCGTTTAATCCTAAAACAGTTAACGGAAGACCAATATGATTATTATAATTGCCTTCTGTCTTTAGAACCTTGTATTGTGTTGATAGAATACCCGCTGTCATGTCCTTAGTTGTTGTTTTCCCGTTGCTTCCTGTAATGCCGACTACTTTTACCGCTAATTGTTTCCGGTAGCTTCTTGCTAATTCCTGTAAGGCAACAAGGCAATTTTCTACGATCACTATCGGCAAGTGTAATGGAGGATTGGGCACATCCTTTTGCCAAAGAGCCGCTGCTGCTCCTTTACGGATCGACTCTTCGACATATTTATGTCCATCGGCATGTTCTCCCTTAAAAGGGATAAATAAGTTCCCTTTTTCAATTTTACGTGAATCAATACATACACCCGAGATTATTGTGTCAGCAAACGAAATGATAACGTCCTTGGCAGGAATCATCTCAGCAATCTGTTTTAACGATCGTTTTATCATGGATATCCTCCTTTTTATACCTTTACGTTTCTTTTTTTGGCTGTGTTAAACTTGTCTGTTGATTTCCGTTCCAGGCACTTCGCTTTCCGCGGGCGTGCCGGGGAGCCTCCTCGTCGCTTTGCTCCTGCGGGGTCTCCCCTGCCCCGTACTCCCGCAGGAGTCTTCGTGCCTTCCACTCCAATCAACAGAGTGTCAAAATCAACAATAACCTTTAACACAACCTTTTTTTAAATACAAACGGACACGGCACTACAGCCGTGTCTCTGTTTTTTAGAAGGTAAACTTAATCTGTTGCTTCTCAGCATGTCTTTCTTTAGCAAGTTGAACTAGCCGCTCGATCAATTGCGGGTATTCTAACCCCGTGTGCTTCCATAAGAGCGGGAACATACTAAACGGCGTGAAGCCAGGCATTGTGTTTACTTCATTAATCAATGCTTTCCCATCTTTAGTCAAAAAGAAATCCGCACGAACTAAACCAGAACAATCTAAAGATTTAAAGGCTTTAATCGCCATTTCTTTTAGCTGCGCGTATTCCTCGTCAGTAATGTCAGCTGGAATGATTAGTGCGGTATCTCCGCTTTCATATTTTGCTTTGTAATCGTAGAAGTCCTTCTTCGGAACAATTTCACCGGCTACTGAACATTCAGGTTCATCATTTCCAAGAACCGCCACCTCAATTTCACGGGCAACAACGCCTTCTTCAATAATGACTTTGCGGTCAAATTGAAAAGCTTCAGCAAAGGCTGCTTCTAATTCAGCGCGATTGGTACATTTGCTGATACCGACACTTGAACCTAGGTTCGCCGGCTTCACAAAGCAAGGGTAGCCAAGTTCTGTTTCGACCTTGCTATAAGCCTCAGCTTTAGCTTTCTCCCACTCACTCTTAATAAATGCTACATAGTTCACTTGGGCAAGCCCTGCTTGCGCAAACACATTTTTCATCATGACTTTATCCATACCCGCAGCCGAAGCAAGCACTCCATTGCCAACGTATGGAAGGTTTAGCAATTCCAATAAGCCTTGGACGGTTCCATCTTCCCCATTCGGACCATGTAACAACGGGAATATCACATCTAATGTTTCCTGCTTTTCCGCTTGGAAAAGTGTTGGGGCTAATGATAAAGGTGATAACTGATTCCCCTCTGAGAATTCGAGTGCCTTTACGTTTTCTACCGGCTCACTTAATTGCGGTCCTTTAATCCAATTTCCTTGGGTATTTATGTAAATAGGATGAATGTCAAATTTCTCATGATCTAACGCCCGAATGACAGCTAATGCCGTTTGCAGAGAAACTTGATGTTCTGCTGATTTTCCTCCATATAATAAACCTAATTTTGTTTTCATACGAAACCTCCATTTTCTCATTCACGGTTATATTTTAACACTTATTTTAAAAAGAAAGGAAATGTAGTCATTCGAGTTTTTAAGTTTTTTCCTACCAAAATATTTTATGATTGCTACAGCTTGCTTAAAAACTCGTGCTGGCAAATTTGGCAATTTTCTATACTTATTTTATTTATCCTGTATAATTGTGTTGAAACTTTTTTTGGAGGCGAGCTGATGACGGGAACACTTTTATCGATATTATTATTAGGCTTTTTGCTAGGAATTAAGCATGCGATCGAGCCTGACCATGTTATTGCAGTATCCACGATAGTTAGCGAATCAAAAAATATAAAGCGCTCCGTCTTTGCAGGTGTCTATTGGGGGATTGGACACACTGCTACACTCTTCCTTTTCGGAATGATATTGATTGTCGCCAAAAATACAATCACAGATACCGTCGCCTTGAGCCTGGAATTTATCGTAGGGATCATGCTCGTTAGTCTCGGCCTAAATAGTCTTTTATCTTTTATGAAACATCGTCATCCACATCCCCATCATACCCCAGACAAAGAAACAAAAGGCCGTACCCATCTTAAATCCTTTTTCATCGGTCTCATTCATGGGCTTGCAGGCAGTGCAGCTATGGTTTTATTAACAATGAGTACCGTTTCGACTGCATGGCAAGGTGCATTATACATCCTTATCTTTGGTTGTGGCACGATTGTTGGAATGCTTGCCTTTTCAACGGTTATCGGAATCCCATTTGTGTTAACATCAGGGAAGCAAGTGAATAGATATTTGAACAGCCTCGCAGGCATTGTCAGCATATTATTCGGAATTTATTATATGTATAACTTAGGTGTGAACGAAGGATTATTTAGCATGTGGTTCTCATAACAAACAGTCCCACCCAAATGGAGTGGGACTTATTTTTAAAGCCTAAAGATTTAGACAACGTTTAACTTCCATTCTTTTGTTTTTTTATCAAAAATGATTTTTGCATGACATGGTTTCGATGAAACTTGCTCATATTCCTCCACCATATCATCCATATTGGCGAAATCGCCAATCACCCAAATAGGAATTTCAATACGCGTCCGTTGATGGTCGGAATCTCGTAACGAAATACAAATCCCTTCCTTAATGAACGGAGTTAGGGACAGAAGGATTTCTTTATTTACTTGTGGATAGGTCTTTTTCTTTCGAAAGCCAAGAATGGACTTTTCAACTTTAAGATCCCCTAGTTTCCCTGCAATCACTTCACTTAAAACATGGAAGAAATCCTTGAAGCTTCGGTAATAGGTTTTGTTAAACCAGCCATCATCTTGGGCCAAATAAACAAAACGGTTACCTAGTTTATTATAAAAAGGTAATTTCAAATGGTGCTTTAGATGACCTAAGTATAATAGTTCAGCTATTTCCTGACCTGTCAGTTCATTCAACACATCTTCCTCAATAAAGTCAATCCAACAGAAATTTCCGTAACTATAGACATCTTCCCCTGCCAATTTATTAATTCTATCATCTGGACAATATTCAAGTTGGGTATGCATATTAAAATCAGCATCATCAAAGCGGTGCGCAAGTAATAGCAAGGGATTTAATGAACCTGAAAAAGCAGCAGCGAATTCAGCAAATTCGATGCCGGAAGACATTACATACTGGTCTGTTTGGTTTAAATGGACATAGATGAGATCCTGTATGTCTTGATGATGCTTTTTCAAAGCAAAACTCCTCCGTTCAACACATGAAATGATTTAGTCAATACTTCCTTATTTTATCAAATAATAGTCCAAATAGCTCATTTCAATTCTTTTACAAATAATAAGATTGATTGACACATACTAGATTTATGATTATTGGATTATTATTTGTTAACTTTCCTTTTTCAACTATATTTCTTTTGTAAATTAGAATTTATGCATTAGCAAGATAAGGAGCTGGTTTCATCCATGATTAAGGATATGACTCAAGATGAATTAAGTCTTTATATCATAAAAACATTAAAGGAAAACAGAAAAACGGAATTTGAAAATATACTTGATGAACTCCAGCCCTATGATGTAGCCAAGATTTATGAGGATTTACCCGAAAAGCATAAAGCGCGATTTCTCCTATTTTTAAAATTTGATGTTCTTGCTGATTTAATGGAAGAACTTGAGAAGGAAGATCAGCTTGGCTTATTAAATCTTTTAGGAATTGAAAAGTCTAGTAAGGTCCTTGATTTAATGGATAATGATGACCTAGCGTCATTACTGAATGAATTATCGCCAGAGAAAAAAGATTCCCTTCTTTCAGGAATGAAGGTCGAGGAGTCTAACGCTGTTCAAGATATTATGAAATATCCACCAGAAACGGCCGGCAGAATCATGACGAATCGGTTTGTTTGGATTCGCAGCTCTTATACGGTTAGGGAAGCGGTTGACAAGTTTAAGGTGTTCGCTGAATTTGCCGAATCCATTAACTATCTATACGTTATTGATGAAGACCGGAAATTGGTTGGCGTCGTTTCTTATCGTGATTTACTCTTAGCAGAGATAGATGAAAAAATAAGGAACATTATGTATGAACGGATCATTTCTGTTACAGTCGTGACAGACCAAGAGGTTGTAGCGCAAATCGTGGAGCGCTATGATTTCCTAGCCATCCCCGTCGTCGATGAGAATAATGTCCTCGTCGGGATTGTCACTGTTGATGACATTATTGACATCGTAATAAAGGAAGCCAATGAAGATATTGAAAAATTATCGGCATCTGGAAAATCCATTGACTTTGAAACAAAGACTTTAGTTGCAGCCGCAAGAAGGCTTCCATGGCTCATCTTGCTTTTATTTATCGGTGTGGTTTCAGGAAGAATTATCAGCAGTTTTGAAGATACGCTAAAGCAAGTAGTCGCGCTGGCCTTTTTTATGCCGATGATTGCTGGCATGACTGGAAACACAGGGACACAATCGCTGGCAGTTGTAGTAAGAGGATTGATTTCGTACGATATTGATAAAGGTGTGATTGCACGATTAATTGCAAGGGAATTGGGTGTTGGGATTACCATTGGTATGACTTGCTCTATTTTGATTGCAGTGATTGCATATATTTGGCAGGGAAGTCTCATTTTAGGGGCAGTAGTCGGCAGTTCTCTATTTTTCACGCTCATCATTGGAACACTTGCAGGGACAGTTATTCCGCTTATTCTCTTTCGTTTAAAAATTGATCCTGCTGTTGCCTCAGGGCCCCTAATTACCACTTTGAATGATATATTTTCACTGCTTACCTACTTCGGGATTGCCACCATGTTTTTAAAATATCTCATGTAGAAAAAAATCAGTGAATTGTTTTTTGATTTTTTAGGAATGTCCCAAAGAAAGGGACCATATTTATTTCTTAAATAGACAATCTGGTTTACACTAGGAAAGGAGATACTAACATATAGTTAAGCGAAGGTGAATTATGACAGATTTTATTAGTTCGATCTTGGAGTTTTTATCACAATTGGGCTATTTCGGCATTGCTATAGGATTAATGATAGAGATTATCCCGAGTGAAATTGTTTTAGGCTATGGCGGTTATATGATTTCGCAGGGACATCTTAATTTTATTGGATCCGTCATTGCCGGGACCATAGGCGGAACAATTGCACAGTTATTTTTATATTGGGCCGGTTATTACGGCGGCAGACCTTTTTTAGAAAAGTACGGAAAATATGTGCTAATTAAAAAGCATCATATCGATATAGCTGAACAATGGTTTGAAAAATATGGAGCCGGTGTTATTTTTTCAGCACGCTTCATTCCTGTTGTCCGGCATGCGATTTCCATCCCAGCAGGTATTGCTAAAATGTCAGCAGCCAAATTTACGCTATTCACGGTGGCAGCTATTATTCCGTGGACGATTCTATTCCTCTACTTAGGTAAGGTCTTAGGCAGTAACTGGGCACATATTAAAGAGTACGCACAACCCTACGTAATGCCAGCCGTTATCGGGGCAGTTGTTCTAGGAGCTATTTATTTTTTAGTCAAGAAGACAAAGAAAACCACCGACTAAATACCGGTGGTTTTGCTTTGCTTAAAATTTTCTTTGCGCCCATGTATGGGCTTTTTTCCTTATTTTTTGCTCATTAAACTTGTCTGTTGATTTCCGTTCCAGGCACTTCGCTTTCCGCGGGCGTGCCGGGGAGCCTCCTCTTCGCTTTGCTCCTGCGGGGTCTCCCCTGCCCCGTACTCCCGCAGGAGTCTTCGTGCCTTCCACTACAATCAACAGAGTGCTAAAAATCAACAACACAGCCTATTTTTTAAAATGAAATGGGAGTGTTGACACAATAACCCTCTTTTTAAAAATAAGATAGGTACGAATCAATAAACTTGATTGGTTGTGCAAAATATTGTGCCAGTTTTTCTTTGTTATAAATTGCGGAATCAATACGGTCACCCGATATTGGTTTTCACTTGCTTTATGTTCTACCGTATCGATAAATTTCGATAGAGGAATCAGTACACTTCGGTAATGTGACTGTAGCGTAACGAGCCTTACATCCGGCTGCCATTGCTTCCATTTTTCTTCGAAACGCTTTTCGTCCTCACGATCAAACGACACATACACCGCAAAGATTTGATCCGTTAACGATTTGGCATAATTGATTGAGTTTTCAACAACCTTAGTAATCCCGGCGACAGGGACAATAATAACATTTCCCTCAATCGGCGGCGCAGGATCACCTGGATGGATTCTTAATTGTTCGCCAACGGCTTCATAATGATGATTTATCCGTTTGAAGGCAAACACGATGATGGGTAAAAAGATAACTACAAACCATACTTGGCTAAATTTAGTTAAAAAGAAAATGATTAATACAGCTAAGGTAATTAGTGCACCGATTAGATTGGCAGCGAGTTTTGCCACCCATCCAGCCGGCTTTTCTCGTAACCACTTTATGATCATCCCCGTTTGCGACAAAGTGAAGGGGATAAATACACCCACCGCATAAAGTGGAATTAAGTGCTCTGTTTGACCATTGGAAAAAATAATCAACAAGATGGAGGCTACTCCTAAGGAAACAATCCCGTTAGAATACCCCAGTCTGTCTCCCCTAATGGTAAACATCCTTGGCATATATTTATCCTTGGCAAGCGCATAGGCTAATAACGGAAACGCGGAGTAACCAGTATTGGCCGCCAAAACTAATATAAGTGCAGTTGTCCCCTGGACAAAGAAATAAAGGTAATTACGGCCAAAAGTCTCTTTGGCAATTTGTGAGACGACCGTTTCGTCATGCTTTGGTGAAATTCCGTAATAATAAGCCAGGAAAGTAATACCCGTAAATAACAAGGCGAGCAATGCCCCCATTAAAATTAATGTTCTGGCCGCATTCTTTGGTGCTGGGTCTTTAAAACTTGGAATGGCATTCGAAATGGCTTCCACCCCTGTTAATGCTGAGCATCCCGACGCAAAAGCGCGAAGCAGCAAGAACAGCGTTATTCCTTGAACCGGCGTCCCGATGGCTGCATGTTCAACAGTTGGTGAGACATCTCCTGTCATAATTTTAAAAAGACCCACACCAATTAAAATAAACAGCGCTACAACAAACAAATAGACAGGATAAGCTAAGATGGATGCTGACTCCGTTATTCCACGCAGATTGAGAATGGTAATAAAGACTACCAGCACGCAAGCGATTCCAACGGTATGCTGGTGTAAAATTGGGAAAGCCGACGTGATCGCATCCGTACCAGCAGATATACTTACCGCTACCGTTAATATGTAATCAACTAAAAGGGATCCCCCTGCAATCAATCCTGCTTTCTCACCAATATTCTCTTTCGAAACAATATAGGCCCCACCGCCCTGGGGATAGGAATAAATAATTTGTCGGTAGGAAAGGATTAACGCAGCTAATAGAAATAATACTCCAACAGCAATCGGAACTGAGTACCAGTAAGCAATGACACTAACCGTTGCTAACACAATCAGAATTTGTTCAGTCCCGTATGCCACAGATGATAGGGCATCGGAGGATAGTATCGCTAAAGCCTTTAGGACATTTAATTTTTGTTCGCCTAGTTCCGTTGATTTTAACGGCCGGCCAATTAAGAATCTCTTAAAAGAAGAGAGCACTGGATTCACCCACCACATTTGAAGTAAAATTACCGATTGATTTTAACACAACACCATTTTTATATGAAGTGTTTTATTTTTGACAGGTATCCGAATTTCTCAATGTGTCACTACATAGTCTTTTCCTAATCAGTCCGATTAATGAAGAAAATTATCCTGTAAAGGTAAAAAAAAGCATGGAGCCCTTATTAGGACCCCATGCCTTCACACTAATATTTATTCAAACTAATTTACGTTCGCTTTAATAATTCGCTTCATTACCTGCATTTGTCCTAAATGAATCCCCTCATGGAAAAGTGCAAAATTGGCTAATTCACCAAAGGTTTCTTGACCAAGGAATGGGGTTTTTAGTCTTTGGTTAAAGCTCTCCACTGGAATTTCTTTGATTCGTGCTAATTGGTCTTGCAACTGAATGATTAATTCCTGAACGGAGGGAACATCCCCTTCCCAGGCAGCCGGACTCGTTCCTGTGGCAAATAACTGCATATAGCTGGCTGGCAGCTGAGTTGTTTTTTTCGGAAAGCCAAACATAAATTGCTCAGCAACTGTGAGAACATGACCCACATGCCAATGGAGCGTATTATTAAATCCATTGGGCTGAATGCCGGCGATCCCTTCTTCTAGATCCCCTACAAAGTTAACAAATTTTCCTCGTGTAAGCTCAAAATGCTTAAATAATAATTCACTCATCTTTTTTGCCTCCCTTTCAATTGCTTAGCTGAAGTTCAAATTGATTATCCTACATTTCATCAGGGGCTTCCAATCCTAATAACCGTAACCCCTCTTTTAAAACTTCGGTTACCGCAAATACTAGCGCTAACCGGCCCTGCTGCTCTGCGCTGTCCTCGAGGATTTTTACTTCCGCATAATATTTATTGAACGCTTGTGCCAGGTCAATAATGTATTTTGCCACTTGGGACGGATCGAAGTTGGTACAGGCTCTTTGAACCGCAGGAGCGAATTCCATTAAGAGGCTGGTTACCTTCCATTCCTTCTCCCATGAGTTGGTGTAGGTTGCAGCCTTATACTCAGTCTTCCCAGTGGCTTTTCGTAAAATGGAGCATGCCCGTGCATAAGTATATTGGACATAAGGACCTGTTTCACCTTCAAAGCGAAGCATCTCTTCTAACGAAAATTCAATATCGTTCATTCGGTTATTCTTTAAGTCATGGAAAATAACCGCGCCAACTCCCACTTGTTTAGCTACCTTATCTTTGTTAGCAAGATTAGGATTTTTCTCTTCAATATTATGTCGAGCCATTGCAATCGATTCATTTAAAACTTCTTCTAATAAAACAACCTTCCCTTTTCTCGTCGACATTTTCTTTCCGTCTTTTAGCATCATACCAAAGGGAATATGGTGCATTTGTTTCGACCAATCATAACCCATCTTGGATAACACTGCGATTAACTGTTTAAAATGAAGACTTTGTTCATGGCCTACGACATATAAGGATTGAACAAATTGATACTCCTCCTGTCGATAAAGAGCCGCAGCTAAATCACGGGTCGCATACAAGGTGGCCCCATCCGATTTCTTAATAAGGCATGGCGGAAGTTGTTCTTCATTTAGTTCGACCACTTGTGCCTGCTCGGACTCAACGAGTAAATGCTTTTCCTCTAGAAGTTGAACGACGCGATCCATTTTGTCGTTATAAAAGGCCTCACCTGCATATGAATCAAATTCAACGTTCATTAGCTCATATATTCTGGAAAACTCTTTTAATGACTCATCGCGGAACCATTTCCAAAGCTCTAATGCTTGCGCGTCTCCGTCTTCCAGTTTCTTAAACCAACTCCGTCCTTGATCTTCAAGAGAAGGGTTGCTCTCGGCTTCTTCATGAAATTTAATATAAAGGGACAATAATTCCTTAATCGGATTTGCTTTAACCTTGGCGGCATCTCCCCATAATTGATAGGCCGTGATTAACTTCCCGAACTGCGTGCCCCAGTCACCCAGATGATTAATTTTTAGGGGTTTATAACCGCATTTCTCTACAATTAAAGCGAGTGAATTGCCGATTACAGTTGAACGCAAGTGCCCCATTGAGAAGGGTTTTGCAATATTAGGAGAGGACATGTCAATCGTGACAGCCCCGCCGTTCCCAAACGTCAGCGCACCATACTTCCCCTTTTGTGTGAGGATATCTTTTACAACTTTTTCGGAAGCCGTCTTTTTGTTTAAAAAGAAATTAAGATATGCCCCAACCACAGTCACTTTTTCAAAAATGGGGGATTGAATTTTTTCACATAATTCTTCGGCAATCAGATTGGGGGATTTTCTTTTTAGCTTCGCTAACGTAAAGCAAGGAAAAGCTAAATCCCCGTGCTCCTGGTTTTTGGGCTTTTCGATCATCAGTTCCAAGTCTTTCAGTGTCATCTCTTGGCCAAGCAAATCATATAAGATCGATGCCAGCTCTTGTTTAAAGTTCATTCGATTCAACCTCCTATTTTCTTTATAAAAACAAAAAACTCCCGTCTCTATTAAAAGAGACGAGAGTTAAACTTCCCGCGGTACCACTCTAATTGTTCACATAATGAACCAGCTTTCTTTTGTAACGGAGGATCCTCCGGCATACCCTACTTTACCTTCAGGCATGCATCTCAAAAGTGCGCTTCATTATCTATCCTGTTTCAGGCTCACACCACCCCTGAATCGCTGGACCATCATAGATAACTACTCTCTTTTTCATTGATTTTTTCCGAATTTATTATCAGTTATTATACTGGATTAATATGGGTTTTTCCAGTGATTATTGATTATTTTTTACATTCGGGTAATCCTAACGTAAAGGAGGGATTTTAATGGCGAGAAGAAGAAATAAAATCCTTGTTCCAGAGGCGCGAACTGGCTTAGATGCGTTGAAGGCAAAAGTCGCAAATACCGGTAACCCGGAGGATGCGAAATTTGAAGCAGCACAAGAGGTGGGGGTTCCATTGAAAAAAGGTTATAACGGCCAACTCACCTCAGAGCAGGCAGGGAAAGTAGGCGGCCGGCTTGGCGGCAGCATGGTTCGCGAATTGGTAAAGATGGCACAAGAAAACCTAGCAAAGAAATAATGCCCGGGGCCAAATTTACTTGGCCCCGTTTCCAATCTGAGTGTCTAATTCAGAAGTCAATACACAAAATTCAAAAAATAAAATTTTCAAAAAGAGTTTGACAATTCTGTGACAATTGATAGAATATTCTTACAGGGAGTTGATGATGATGCAGGAAAAACACTTAAAGAGTATTTTTACATTTAAGAAAACAGCTATCTTCGGAAGCAGTTTAGGAATCATTCTCATTTTGTTCGGTCAATTTGTAAACGGTTACAATACTGCGTATTTTTTAACCGCACTTGGATTTGGAATCCTCGCTGGTTCCGTAGTCAATTACCTTTTCGGAACTTTTTTAAGTTTAATGGAAGAATTCACTGGCAACCGTAAGAATGCACCAAAAATGGCCGCTGCTTCAAAGAATCTTTATCTTATAAAATAAGTATACGGAGCGCCACACTAGTGACGCCCCATAGCTAAAGACTTGTATGGATACAGACAAGTCTTTTTTATGTGGACAGACCTTTTACTAAAAACACCTTCATAATTTCCGCAATTTGTTCAGAGCTTAACGGCTGATGATGCTTCTCCCAGTCTGAAACTAAGGCAATATACATTTTTAACAACAGAAAGCTAGTGATTTCAGTATTGGCTGCCGGGATGGCCCCTTTCGTGATGGCCGCATCGATTTTCAGCTTTAAGTAAGCAATAATTTCATCCTCCACATGCTGCAGCATTTCTGATACCGCTAAAGTCCCCATTTCGGTTTCCTCTTGCACCATCTTGATCATCAATTGGTGCTGGGAGCGAAATTCTAATAAACGATAAAGCGCCCGATGCACGTTTTCAGTAAAGGGTAAATCTGGTTGGATAACTGATTCTGCTTCCGCAATCATTTCCTTTACCAAAGTGGAAATAATCTCTTCGAATAATTCTTCTTTATTTTTAAAAAAGGTGTAAATCGTCCCTTTCCCTACATTGGCCAACTTTGCGACTTGATCCATTGTTGTTGCTTTATAGCCAAACAAGGAGAAGGATTTCGTTGCTGCTTCTACAATCAGCTTTCTTCGATCGGTTGCCATGTCAACCTCCACTGACCATTTTAGTTTTTCGGTCATTTTCTTCAAATATACCATAAGTTCCATTCTACTTCAATCTCTCCATTAACATGCAGACAGACTCCTAAATCAGGAAATTGCGGATCGATTAAATATAGAAAATTTCCGTTATTCATTATAGAATAAATAGATCGAATTATATTTAACAAAACCCATCTAATTTATAGAATCAGATGGGTTTTGTTCTAAATTAATGATTTTTTCAGGTTCCGTAAATATCGGTAGCGAATCAAAAAGAAATAAATGAATTGTGCCAGTAAGAAACCAGCTAGAACGATAATCATGTCTTTTGCGATCGATAATTTATAAAAGCTTTGTAATGCCATAAAGGCGAACCCACTATGAACAAAGGCTACTACAATTGGCACGAAAAAAAGCAAGGCCAGCTGCTGAGTAACAATTTTATTTAGTTCACGATCGGTTAATCCTACCTTTGTAATGGTCAGATATTGGCGCCTGTCGTAATCCAAATCTGCATAAAGCCTGAAATATAGAAAGCTTCCTGCCGCGATAAAGAATACTGCACCAATTAATAAAGCAACGAATAACATCATCTTATACATACCCATTTGTAGTTCGTATAAAGTTCCGCTGACCGTGATCGAGTAAGGAACATGTTCTAACGACATAGAGGTACCGTTCCTGACTAGATTTTCTGCCATCCCTGTTGTTTTTTTTAGTTCCTTTGTGTAAAAGCCCGTAAAGGTTTCGGTATTCACGGGTGTAAGCCTGTCAAACAACCCATCACCGACCACGATCCCCTGACCATGAAGCAACTGGTTGGGAAAAACGATGTGTTTAGTGGGCTGGTCATGAGTAAGTCTTATCTGATCCTGTTTTAAGGTATGGGTTACTTCTTCCAAGTTACTAAAAATCGATGTACGCATTTCTAGCGTTTCATTTCCGACAAGCCGCTTTTCATCAAATTCGTAACCAGCTGCTGCTGCAATTTTTTTATAATCCGAGAAAGAAACGACCGGGATTTTTTCTCGTGCATATTTATCTGTTGAAGAAGCAACAGCTACGTATTTAATCAGGATCTGATTCGTTGTGTAATTGATGTTCTTTTCCTTTAATTCCGCTTCAATTTGCTGTAAATTTTGCTGGTGAACTGGTTGATCATCTTTTGCAAGATAACTAATTTCAGCGGGAAATTCTACGTCGAGTTGTTTAATCATTACATTCATCGAGGCAAGCGTCCCTACCGCACAAAATGCCACCGTTGAAACAATCGTTACCATGAAAAACATCCGTGCATTATCCTTCAAACGATAGGCCAGACTGGAGAACGTCACTAAATTCGTTTTTTTCCAATACAAGAAACGATTTTTTTGAAGTAGTTTTGTAACCCATACCGATAGCTGAGTATAGAAAAAGTAGGTGCCAACAATTGTCATTCCAATTACAGGCAGAACTCTGAAAATTAATGTCAGCATGGTTGCTGTTGCGGCTAAATAATAACTGACTATGAGCAAAATTGCTGAGAAAATTGATAAGAAGACCGATACCTTGGGTTCTTTTTTCGGCTTTTCCCCTGCCTGAAATAAATCAATTAATTTATTTACTCTGACAAGAATGGTTGTAAATAACGATATACAAAGGAAAAGGATTAAAAAGGCGCCGACAGTGAGCAAGAGTGCTTTTTCAGAAAAATAAAATGACAAGGGGGGAATTCCAATCATTTTGGAGCCAATCATAAGAAAGAGTTTCCCCGTAATCATTCCAGCCCCAATTCCTATAATAATCGCTCCAACCCCAATTATCATATTCTCTAAAAACACCATAAGATTTAACTGGCCCTTTGTCATGCCATGCATCATTAAAATTCCAAATTCACGTTTCCGTGATTTTAGAAACGTGCTGACAGAGTATAGTACAAACAGGAAGGAAAACACGTACATAATTACTTCAGCAGCCGTCATTAATTCAACAGCAAGCGCCGAAGTTACACCCTTTTTAATATCTGGATGAAAGATATATAGGGCGTAAATAAAAAAGATCATGACCGAAAAAGCACTGCTTAAGAAGTAGGCGGCGTAGGTCCGTTTATTACGGACCACATTTCTATAAACGAACTGTGGAAAGGTCACGGCTGTCCCCTCCTAACAACGCAAGCATATCAATAATCTTTTGGAAGAATGCCTGGCGGTTATCACCGCGGTAGATTTCGTTATATAGTTGTCCATCCTTAATAAAAATGACACGGTGACAATAGCTTGCGGCGACAGCATCGTGTGTGACCATTAATGTGGTAGCGCCATCTTCCTTATTGATTGCAGTCAGTGTCTCCATGACATCCTTTGCTGATTTTGAATCCAGGTTCCCTGTTGGTTCATCCGCCAAAATAAGCGCTGGCTGATGAATGATGGCACGGGCGATGGCCGTCCGCTGCATTTGACCGCCTGAAATTTCATAGGTGCGTTTTTTCAGGATTGGGTCAATCCCTAATTTCTTTGCTACCTGATTGAGTTTTTGGTCCATTTCCTTCACACTTTCACCATCAAGTGTGAGCGGTAGAACGATATTTTCCTCTACAGTTAACGTATCTAGTAAATTAAAATGCTGAAAAACAAACCCTAGCTCATGGCGTCTAAATAGCGCAGTTTCCTTTCGATTGAGCACATGGGGGTTTTTCCCATTAATAAAAATGTCCCCCGCAGTTGGCCGGTCGATTGTAGCAATAAGATTCAAGAGTGTGGTTTTCCCACTGCCAGACGGCCCCATGATTCCAACAAATTCACCTTTATCGACCGTAAAATTTATATTTTCAATGGCTTTATGCGCCACTTTCCCCTCATAAATCTTTTCTAAATGTCTCACATCTAAAATCGACATCCAATTTCACTCCCTGTTTTATTCGTACCCTCATTTTACCTAGATATCAGCCCCCGCTTCCATGTCGTAAACTTACAACTATCTTACACAATTGTAAGGTTGAAAAAATTGTGCAGTAAGATAGATAACCATCAATCCGAGCGTCCGCCCCAAAAGGACAAAACAGGAAAGTGTCCACAGACGGTGCCTGACACCATAAATGACACCATAAATTGAATCATAAATTGATACCATTAATGGCATCAAAAAAACGCCATTAGAAAATAATGCGCACGGTGGTTCCTTGGTTTATGGTGGATTCGATTTCGATACGATGACCGAGTTTTTCGCAGATTTGCTTGGTGAGATGGAGGCCCATTCCGGTGGATTCTTGAAAGTTGCGGCCATTTTCACCTGTAAAGTAGGGATCAAAGACACGGGGTAAGTCGCTTTGGGGAATCCCGACTCCTTCATCACGGATTTCTAAAACGGTATTTATTCCACGCTTATAGCCATGAAAGTATATTTTACGATTCTCCTCAACGGTATAGCGCAGGGCATTGGTCATCAACTGGGTAATGGCAAAGGACAACCATTTCTCATCTGATGCCACTTGAAGACCCCCATCGATTTCTATCACTGGGAACACTCGCTTCCGAATAAATAAGCGTTTCTGGCTGGATGTCACAGAACGGGCAACGGTTTGCAAATTTAGGGTCTCCACATAAAAGTCGCGTTCAAAAGTATCTAAACGTGCTGTGTATAAAACCATATCCAATCCTTTTTTAAGACGATCCAACTCATCCCTAATTGCGCTGGAACGGGAATCATCCTCATCCTGGACAATTAAATGAATAACAGACAAAGGGGTCTTCATTTGATGCACCCATTGATTGATAAACTGAATATGCCCCTCCAGTTTGTATTTATAATTATGAATGTCTGTTTTATAGTGACGGAATTGGATTTTCAAAAGCTGTTGTAAGCCCTCCGCCAGTGGGCTTTGCTGTACATTGCTTGTAAAATCCTCCATGGAGGTCAGCTGTTTTTCCATCCGCTGGTAGAACGAGCGATTCGTGATGTATCGAAAAAAGAGATAACCAATTAGGAGGCATGTACTTAGGAATGCCGCATAAAGACTTATCGATAAATGACGATAGCCGTCAAGCCAATAAATGCCCGTTATCACGACTAATTGAAGAAAATAAAAGAGAATCAATGCCAGCTGTTCCCGAAAAAAAAGCCTCATCACATATGCCTCCAGTTCGGAGCGAGCCGATACCCTTGACCGCGGATCGTTTGAAGGGCATCATCAATAGACAATGCTGCTAATTTTTTCCGAACACGTGTTACGTACACATTCAAAGTATTATCATCCACAAAAGCTTGATCGTCCCAAATCTTCTCTAAAAGCCTGTCACGGCTGACGACACGTTCTACTTTTTTCATTAGTTCATCTAAAATTTTTGCTTCCGTATGGCTCAGGTCAATTTCCTGTTCATTTAAAGTTAGCCGCAGCCGTTCCACATCCAAGATTAATCCTTCCACTGAGGTCGTCCGCTCATTATTCCCACTAGCATAAGTTCCATAAGCTCTTCGGAGGTGACTATTTATTTTCGCCGTAACAATTTCATAATCAAAAGGTTTCGTGATATAATCATCCGCTCCATTTTCTAGTGCCATCACTTGGTCCATCTTTCCTTCTCGAGCAGAAATAAAGAGAATCGGACAAGTTGAAACACTGCGAATTTGCCGGCACCAATAGTAACCATCATATTTCGGCAAATTCACATCCAATAAAACGAGGTGTGGTTCAAATTTCTCAAATTCCCCACGGACCGCATCAAACTTTTCAACGGACTTTGTATCATACCCGAATTTATGTAAATGCTCTTTCAGCAAGTTCACCAATTGTTTGTCATCTTCAATTATAAAAATTTTAAACATGATAATACTCCTTCCCTATACTCCTCCTTGATTGTATCAAATGGCCGCAAAAAAATGGAAATAATAGCAAAAAACACCGCTAGGGAGCTCAGAGCGGTGCTTGGCAAATCATAACTATTTACTCACAACGAGATGAGCAAAATGAAAATGCTCAAAGGCATGTAATCCATCTTCTCTTCCCTTAAAATACATCTCCTCAATATTAGCTGGAGAGAGATTTTCATAGAGTAACATCTGGCAGTCCTGGAGCTCCAAGTCCAGTTCAAACGGATCGTAGCCAGTAATCATCGGTTCACCCGTTTGGGCGGTAATTTGTCTCATTTGGGTTAGTTTCTTAGAGGCTAGTCTTTCATTAAAAGCAGTATCATCGAGGTAGTCAAAGATAAATGAACTCCCGTCTGCGGACATTTCCGCCACAGAAGATAGTAATTGGTAGAACTCCTTTTTAGCTAGGTACATGACCACGCCCAGCAGGCTAAAATAAGTATATTGTTGTTCATCAAAGCCGCTTTTCTTCAGTTCTGCACGAAGAGAATCACTTTTAAAATCTACGGGTACGAATCTAACATTTTTGGGAATATCAATACCGATTTCCTGGAGACGATTTATCTTAAAAGCTTGGGTTGCAGGATGGTCAACCTCATAAATAATAAAATCCTCTGGAAGCTTTTCTTGTCTTAAAGCAAAGGTATCGAAACCCGCACCGAGAATGACATACTGTTTAAACCCACGTTCGATTGCAGACCTAAGTCCATCTTCTGCATATCTTGCCCGGCTGACTAATTGGGGAATGGTCTGGTTGTTCATCACCCACATTAGCTTTTCATCAAAGGTTTCCAATGTTTCGCTTTTTTCTTGATCAAAGAAGGCAATTGCGTTAGCCCAGTTGGTGGCGATTAACTGTTTTTCTTCTTCATTTAAGAGTGAATGAGCAATAAAGTCATTAAAAATCGGATCTATACTGGTAGATGCATGATAACCCCTGGCAAAGCAACTAACTATTGCGGTCAAGCTTTCCTTCCTAGTTTGCAAACAGGTTCCCCCTTCATAATCCCTTATTAACGCAGAAAAACTCCTAACAGAGCTCTGCTAGGAGTTTATTTTATGATAGAAACATACCTATTGTCAATAAATTAATATTATATCATAAATCAATTGATTCGTCAACTAAAACTTAACCTGAATAATAAAAAACACCCGGTCCGCAACTTTTCATTCGACCACCGTGATTACACCTATTATTCAATTACCTTTTGATTCCCCTTTAATTTATCCAATATTTTCAGTAATCCAACAAAACCTCTAATTGTAAATAATGTAAAATTTACACTGCCAAAAGTATGGAAGACTGTCCATTTTCTCCATTTAAATAGCTTTGTATTCCTTTCCATATACCATTGACCAATACTCATAGGAACACTAAAAATCAAACTTTTCAATAGTATTTTCCAAAATTTATCTTTGTAAGAAATCTTGACCCAGATCACACTTAAAATCGGGAAAAATAGTATGTCATAAATAATGTTCGTTTTAAAAATCTTCGGAAATGGACGAACTGGATATGCAACTCTTTTTGTTCCAACTACATACGCATCAATAAGAGTAGCTAATACTCCTTTTGAGAAAAAAATGACGAGAGTTTCTCTCATTTTTGATCCTTTAAATAGAAATGGCAAGGAAATAAAGCATAAAGATGTAAGTAAATTTAAGAGTTTTTTCTCCATATTAAGCATCCTTCCAAAGAAATTATGATTGACTATATTAAAATATCCTATTTTGATTAATATTATCCTTTGAAAAAATTTAAATAATTACCTGTAAGTAATTATGACTTATTGGGCAGCATTTTTTTATCTTAATTTTGTCTGTAATATCATAAAAAAAGACTCAATCCCGTTAAGTTCTCTGGATTGAGTCTCGGATTTAAAATTATTAATGCTGTTCCTTCTAGCACTTCATCAGTTTACAGGGAATATAAGCATTGCACCTGCACACAGTACAATAATACGGATTAGGTACATAGGTACGGAGAACAACCAGAACTGCGGAAGTTTATATTTACCCATGCCTAAAATCATCGCGGGCATACCATCGATTGGCATGTATCCGCCGTTCCATCCAGATACGACAACGGCAACTGCGGCAGCAACAGGATTAAGTCCCAAACTTAGGCTGGTTGCAATAGCGATTGGCGCAAAGATGAAGACAGAACCCATATTTGAACCAGTAAATGTAGCACAGGTACTGGTAAGAAGTGCGAAAATTAAGATAAGAATGAATGGACTGATATTAGTACCTAATGAATCTGCCACAACCTTTCCGATCATAGCTGTAAATCCAGAGTTAGCCAGAGCGTCCGCAACGCCGATCACACCAGCCATCATTAGGATTACAGGTGCACCCATATTGTCGCGAGCTTCCTTGAAGTCAAGTACATTCATAAATAGTAAGATTGCTCCAGCAAGACCAGGGATTACAAACGAAGCATTACCTAATTGGTTCATTAGCATCATACCAATAACACTAAGGACAAATAGCACGATGGTAGTGTATTCTTTCCATGCAGGCAAAGCCGCAAACTCAGCCGTAGCAGCTACCTCATCCATGACGGAATCTTCGGAAATTGGATGATCTGGCAGAAGACGATAAGCAATCAAACTCCATGCCAAGAAACCAAGAGCCAGGATGAAATTCACTACAGCAAATTTTGTCATTGAAAGCCCATCGTGATAACCTGCCGTTTCCAGTACGCTGACAGTAACACCATAGAAAAGTGCTACATTGAAAGGAATCAAAGGGTGGTTAGTCGCAAACCCCAAAGGCATCATCAGTTTAGACGTAGGCATTTTTTTATTGTAAGGGATCGTAGATATTAAGGATAAAATGAGTACATAGTAACCAGTAGCACCGGCACCTGGTAAACTGGCACCAAGCATAACGACCACAAGCAATAGAGCATAGCTCTTATAACCGCCCTTATTTACCAAAGCAAGCATAGAGGCCTGAACCTTGCCAATCAGGCTAGTCTTCATTAGTGCCGCCATAACAACCATAAATCCGGCAATCATGATAACACTTGGGTTCACGAAGCCTGCGAAAGCCTCTTGGACAGTAGACAAACCGGTGACTACTAGCAGAAGGCAGGCTAGGATTGGTGGTGCACCGAAGGCCATCTTGTCTGACATAATCAATCCAATCATCAGGATCAAGATACCAAGGGCAAGAATCATGTGCAATGTCATATCTTATTTCTCCTCTCTTAATTACCAAGTAAACTGATATTTTGTTAAATTGGTTTTATCCCCAAGCGTTCCGGTGGTAACTTACGATCTAGCTGATTTCTCCAGATGTAGGATTGTAAACCCCTTCATTTTCACGTTTTTCACCATAGATATCTTCAACTGAAAAACTATTATATTTTACACATATTCTATTCTTATATGCGTACACTAAATGCAATCTTCTTTCCTCATCTTGATAAATAGTAGGATATTCAAATTGTGAATTATTCGTCTTATTCTCTGCACCAATGAAACCTTCTGCGTGTTCAATAATCCGGCCGACTGGCCAAGTATGTCCGCCATCTTCTGAAACTGAAACCACTACCGGATTTCTCAATCCAGGCCATGCTACTTTCCCTTTTTCAGGATTATTTGCAGCGTTTGCATTGTAGGCAATGGCAATGGCACCGTTATCCAATTTGATTGCACTTATACTAGCATTATTATTTGGTAAGGTTGTTGGTTCAGGCGCTGTCCATGAGTCTCCATTATCTGTTGACTCACTTCTATAGATATAATCCGCAAATCTACTTCTCATAAATGCTACTAAATGACCATCCTCTAATTCGACCACATTGGCATGTACTCGTCCGTTACTATCAGGCATGCGAACTTCTTTCCATGTCAGTCCTTCATCATCAGATACTTGAAATACGGTAGGATCGTTTGTCAGACCTAATTCTGAATCTTCACAGATCCATGTGCTAAAGATCCATCTGCCATTACTTAATACTTGAATCGCTTGTCGAACAAATGTACCAGGCTGGCTAAATAATACTTCCGGTTCTGTCCAAGTTTCACCACTGTCGTATGTTTTCTGATATTTAATAATAGACGTAAACTGCATATTATCTTTACCTGGTTGTCTACCTTCCTGAGAAGTATAGATTAACCAAATGGATTTATCAGGAGCTTGGAAGAATGATGGGTTTTGCTCACTGCGCGTATCATCCTGCGAGACAATTTTCGGTTCATTCCACTCTCCCGTTTCATGGTTAAATTTCGATAAGACAATAGAAATATCGGGACTGCCTTCAAATGAACCTGCAAACCATGCACATAATAAATCTCCGTCGTCTAACTTAATAATCGTTGGTGCATGTGCGGTTGAAAAAGGACCAGATGGAATTAATGAAAAATCAATATTTGTATAATCATCATGAACTAATTTACCGTTTGGAATCGACCTGTTAATGACTAATGTATTGTTACCCATACGAATCACCCTATCTTTCTATTAAATTTCTATCTAATTGCCGCTTCTTTATTTACATTATTTGCTAGCTGGACCGCGTAATCAATAGCATTTTCAAGACTAAGTTCACTCGCCGTCATCTTCCCTGCTTGGTCGAATGCTGTTCCGTGATCCACTGAGGTTCGGATAATTGGCAATCCTAATGTAATATTTACTCCAGAAACCTCTTTCCATTTATTTTCTTCTTTATCAAATACAAACCCTAAAAGTTTCAATGGGATATGGCCTTGGTCATGGTACATGGTCACAACGATATCATACATTCCACCACGAGCTTTTGAGAATACGGTATCTGCTGGTAAAGGTCCGAATACATTAATCCCTTCACTTTCAGCTGCTTCAATCGCGGGGATGATCTCGTCAATTTCTTCTGTACCGAACAATCCATTTTCTCCACAATGTGGATTTAATCCCGCCACAGCAATCCTTGGGTTTTCAATCCCCAAGTTTACACAAGCATGATGAGCAATGTTTATTACATCTAACACTCTTTCTTTTTTAACTAAATCGCAGGCTTGTCTCAAAGAAACATGCGTTGAAACGTGAACCACTCTTAAATCACCATCAGCTAACATCATAGAAAATTTATTCGTATTTGTAAGCTGTCCATAAATTTCAGTATGACCGGCAAAGTGATGTCCCGCTAAGTTTAACGCTTCTTTATTTAATGGATTCGTAACGGTCGCATCTACTTTCCCTTCAAGGGCTAATTCAATGACTTTTTCCACATAGAGATAGGCTGCATTTCCGGCCTCTTTAGACACTTCACCAACCTGTAATTCATTTGCATCGACAGAAGCTAAGTCAATGACATCGATTGTTCCCCATTCATACAATCCATCTTCCGGTGTAGTTATAGCATTTACTTTCAACTGAATCTCCGGGAACTTCTCTAAATAGCTCTCGACAATACTTTTATCTCCAACTAGTAAGGGGTTACATTTTTCATATAAGCCTTTCTTTTGAAAAGCTTTGATTGAAATTTCAGGTCCGATACCTGCAGGATCACCCATTGTTATTCCGATAATTTTTTTCATAATGCCCTCCTAACTACTTCATTCCCAATTCAATATTTTCATTTAATACGGATTTTAATGCTGTAATTCCTTCATCAGACACTTGATTGAATGGCGCACGGCACTTCCCAACCGGATAGCCTAACAGGTCAACAGCCGTTTTAACCACAGTATTGGGATTTGCAAATTTAAAACAATCTCTGAAACTTCTGATTGAATCTTGAAATTTACGTGCTTCTTCCACATTACCATTTACAAACTGTTCGTATATTTGTGCCATAGTAAACGGATATACATTCGAACATCCTGCAATACCGCCAGTTCCTCCAGCAAGTAACGTCCATAATATTAATGAATCATTACCTGATAGCACAGAGAAATCTTCTCGATGTCTAGTTCTTTCAATATATTGAAGAATATTATCAAAGTTTCCGCTGCTATCTTTGACACCAACAATATTGTCGATGTGACTTAGTTTTTCAACAGTCGCAGGTTGAATTGTATTACCCGTTCTAGCTGGAATATTGTATAAAACAATAGGCATATCAACCGCTTCAGCAACTGTTTTAAAATGATGATAGATCTCTTCTTGAGTGGCTGTTGCAAAATAGGGTGTAATGATGGATAAGTAGTCTACACCAACACGCTTAGCTTCTAGCGACAAGCGAATGGTATCTTGTGTTCCAACTAATCCTGTGGATGCATAGACTGGAACCCTTCCCGCAACAGTTTTAACTACTGTTTCCATGACTTTCACTTTTTCTTCTTCACTTAAAATATACCCTTCACCATTCGTGCCAAAGGTAAAAATACCATGAACGCCATTCTCAATGACTCTATTCACCTGATTTACGAGCTCTTCATAGTTAACTTCTTCATTGTCATACATGGGTGTCACAATGGGTGAAATAATTCCTTGTAATTTGTTTTTCACATGAATCACTCCTACATAATTTCTAGATAAATTTTACGGGCATCTTCTGGTGTTACTTCTCTCCTATTATTCACAAGCAATCGTTGAACTTCCATTCCAGCCTCGACTAATCCTTCAAGATCTTCCTCCGGTACATTGAAAGCTTTTAAGCTAGTTGGGATTTCAAGTGTTTTCACGATGTTTTCGATGGAATCAATGATATATTTTGACTTTTCATTTACCGTCAACTCTTCATTTTTTTCCTTTACCACTCGATCATAAGCTTTCGCTAAGAGGTCAATAATAACCGGCTCATTAAACTTCATAACTGGTGTTAGTAGAATGGCGTTAGAAACACCATGGGCAATGTGATATTTTCCACCTAAAGGATAGGACAAGGCATGAACCGCAGTAGTCCCTGAAGATGTAATCGCTACCCCAGCATAAAATGAACCTAATAACATATTCCGCTTCGCTTCAAGTGCATCTGGGTTTGTGCAAGCATCAATAATGTTATTCATAATTAAATCTAATGCCTCTAATGCAAAGGTATCACTGATTGGGTTTGCCTTTTTTGAAGTAAAGCATTCGATTGCATGTGCTAGAGCATCAATGCCTGTTGCAGCAGCAATCGGTTTAGGTAAATTTTTTATCATGTTGCTATCTAAAATAACGTGATCAGCAATTAATTCACCATTCACAATACCAACTTTTAAATTCTTTTCAGGTACACCTACAATGCTATTAGGCGTTGCTTCAGACCCTGTACCAGCTGTGGTAGGAATCATTAATGATGTCACTTGTTTTTTAGCTGCTAACGGATCCTCTAGTAAATCTTTTACAGTATAATCATCAGTAGATAAAACGGATGCTAATTTAGCGATATCCATCACACTTCCGCCGCCAACTCCAATGATAAAATCAGCGTTCAATGCTTTAAAATGCTCAACAACCTCTTGGGCTTCTGTGTAAGTTGGCTCTGTTGGTATATCAGATAAGATTTCGTACTCGATATGATTCTTTTCGATAA
Source organism: Neobacillus sp. KR4-4 (assembly GCF_042136325.1). Classification (NCBI taxonomy): domain Bacteria; kingdom Bacillati; phylum Bacillota; class Bacilli; order Caryophanales; family Bacillaceae; genus Neobacillus; species Neobacillus sp. KR4-4. Next base: position 18,793 of record NZ_JBHHJU010000033.1, on the reverse strand, counting down.
TACTGATGACTTCGTCTAGCAATCCAACTTTAAGGATGCCTTTATCTGTAAAGATCGCGATTTTTGTCACGCCGTCTTTGATAAGGGTATGGAGGTTTTGCATGGCATCTGAACCTGCAAACACATTTGTTGGCATTTTTAAATTATAATTATTTAACATAATACACATCTCCTTTTTCACTAATCAATTCATGTAATTTAACAAATAGATCTTCATCACCAAACCCGCCAGATTTAGTAATGACATAATGTTTTTCATCCTTAAAATCAATACTTCCAAAAACAATTCCAGGGAATAATTCTTTCAGAGGTTTAATTTCGGTAATCCCGAATACCCTCATCGATTGATATAATGTATCTCCGCCTGTAAATAAGATTGTTCTTTTCATACCATTTGACATAAGCTTCTTTACTAAGTATCCGAGTGACTGTCCAATCCGAAATCTTAGTTCATTTCCTTGATCAGGTAGTTGATTGATTTCATCTGTTGATACCTTCCCAAATGTTTCAAACATGAGAGGTTGTTCCATGTTTAAATATTGAAGGATATTTTCTTGTCCTTTTCCTGTATCCCAATAGTGTTTATCCCAAAGCTGCTCTAGCGTTAACGATATTCGTTCGAATCCATTCACTTCCGCAAATGCAATTTGCTTTTTGGTTACTGGATTCACACTTCCACTGACAATCAATAATGGAAGTTCCATATCGTTTTGTGTGGTGTCCCTATTTTTATAGATGATCTTGGCTAATGCTTTAGCAAACCCGGCACACCCCACCGTGATCTTTAATGCATCATTTAGTAACAGCTCATGCCCTTGAGATAACATCTCCTCATCAGAGTGACTTTCTATTAACAAAATTCTTTCCTTTTTTGGAGGAATGTCATATTTTATTGTAGTATACGTTTTTAAATCTGCTTCTTTCAGTAGAAGAGTCGGGATATGGCTTTCCGTTACTGGTTCGTACGGATCTTGTCCAAAAACGCTTTCATTTACTGGAATGGAATCAATCAGTAATACCCCTTCACAACTAATGCGATTTTGTTCTGGATACGCCGGAAGAAAAGGAATGGAAACATCCTCGAAAACATCACTCAACGCTCTTAACTCGGAAGCCACATTTCCTCTTAAGGCGGAATCAACTTTTTTAAATATATATGGAATCTTTTCTTCTTTGGCTTTTAAGCTGATCTTCTTGATCACTTCATATGCTTCAAATTTATTCAAATATCTTGTTTCAGTATTGAATACAAGTACTTCTAACGGATCTGTAGTTTCGCCAAATTCAAACTCTAAATCAGAGGTCACTACAGTTTTCACACCATAATTAGAGAACTGAACTCCAGTATCAAGTGCCCCCGTAAAATCGTCAGCCATTATTAGTACCCTAATCATATGTTCACCACCTACGTTATAATTGAATTATAGGGTTATAATCTTTCTAAAAAAATATGATAATAATAAATATTGTTACATTTTGAAACTTTTATATTGAAAACGTTACCAGTTTTCAAAGATCCGTGATAAACTGTTTAAAAATGAAACATACAAGGGGAATATAAATGAAAAATATAACAAAAATCCTTGGTATCGCACCTTACGAAGAGTTAAGAAAATCAATGGAGAATGTAGGATCCACTTTCTCTAATATTTTGCTAAATACGTATACTGGTGATTTACAAGAAGGAAAAAATCTTGCCCTGGAGGTCATTCATAACGATTACGACGTTGTCATATCAAGAGGAGGAACAGCGGAGTTAATTAGGAAGAATATATCTATACCGGTTATAGATGTTTCAATTTCTGTATATGACATTCTAGGTGCGATCAAACTAGCAAATAACTACACTTCTAAATTTGCGATTGTCGGTTATTCAAGTATCACCGAAAATGCACATTTAATTTGTGACATATTAGACTACTCTGTGGAAATATACACGATAGATGATTCAAGTGATAAATTAGGTCTGCTAAAATCACTGGGGAAAAAGGGGATTAAATTAGTTCTTTGTGATGCCATAACGAATAAACTAGCACTAGAAATTTCTTTAAATACGATCCTTATTACATCAGGAAGTGAAAGTATTAGACGTACATTCGAACAAGCAATAGAGTTAAATATGCATCTTCAAAAATTAAAATTAAAAAATAACTTACTCAGAGAAGCTATTGAAAATTTTAAAACGGACTGTTTAATTTTATCCAGTCAGTTTGAGTTGATTTATTCCAGTTTAAATACAGAAATTAATGAATCCATCTATAATTATTTGCTTTATAAAAAAGAGACTGCTCCATTTAATGAATCACAAACCTTTTATCATTCAGTAAACAACACTCTATATAACTTAAAAGTAAATAGTTCAAATAAGGCAAATGATATTTTTTATATTGTCACTGTCCAAAAATCTGTAACACCTGTCATGAATGCTAAATTCGGTGTCACCTATGAAGATAAGTCAGAAGTGGAACAACAATTAAATAATAACTTATATAAAAATCCTATTATCACCGATGAGATTAAAGATAAAATTAAACAAATGGATGCAAATAATTCGCCCATTATATTACTAGGAGAAAGAGGCACAGGAAAATATATTGTCTCTCAGAGCCTATTCACCAGTCAAAATAATAACAATCATACAATGGTAACGATTAATTCTAACTTACTAAATGATACAATGTGGAAACATCTTTTAAACACTAGTAACGGCCCTTTCCTTGAAGTCGGCAATACCATCCAGTTTAATCACTTTGATAAAATTTCAAATGAAAACTTTGAAAAGCTAATGACTATTCTTGAATCTACTAACTTACACATAAATAATCGACTGATCTTTATTTGCGAAAAAACATCAGAAGGTATAACATCAGAATCCTATAAAGAATTAATGAATCGAATGAATTCGATAAGTTTCCTTCTACCTACCTTACGAGAAAGAAAAAATGAAATATCAGCTATATTGACGATGTTTTTAAATAAGGTAAATATTGAAAACAATACGGATATTATCGGGTACGAACCCAGTGCTCTGGTTACTCTTTCGCAATACAATTGGCCAGGTAATTTCATACAATTAAAACATGTTCTAACCGAATTAGTTTACTTATCTAAATCGCTATATATAACTAGTAATAACGTCAACAGTGTTTTGGGCAAACAAAAAATAGTGGAAACAATTTCTTATTCAGAGGATGGAATGAATATTCCACTTAACAGCAGCAAAACATTACATGAATTTAGTTTGGATATAATCCAGCAAGTACTTGACCAGCATAATGGCAACCAAACTTTAACAGCTGAGCAGCTTGGTATCAGTCGAACAACTTTATGGAGATACTTAAATAAATAAAAAAGCCTCTTACGATTGGATGAACCATGCTAGCAAAACCAGCATGGTTTATTCTAATATCCTTCGGCCATTGAACTATCCTCACCCATTTTTCAGCAAATTTCTATGTCAACCAAACGTTTGATTAAAACAGCCTTATCCCATGATACATTTGCCTCTATCCCGCATAGGCCAAAAATAATTTGTAGAAAAATAACAAAAAATAAGTCGTATCTTAGCGAAAAGTCAAGATGCGACATCCTTTCGACGAAATAACAAAAAGGCTATACTAATCAAACGTTTGATTAGTATAGCCTTAAGAACTGATATATTAGAATTATTCCTACAAAGTGACCGCAAAGATTGTCGATAGGAATGAATTAATTCCGCAGGAAATAATCTACTTTTCTACAAGATTTGATGAGATTTCCGAAAACCTACAAGGGTTCTAGTCATCCTCCGCTTTTTCAGCACTACATTAAATTGTACTGGTTAATTATCTCAATAAAGATTTCACTATTTTCATCCAACCCGCATACTTCATTCAGAACAGTCGGTAGTCCTTTGTCCTGAATCATCGCTTGCAGTTTCACCGCTTCTTGATCTTCCTTATAGTCGAAATGTAAAGCAGAAGCAATCACCGTTGCAAGATTTTTGAAAGAAAGGCCTGCTTTCGCGGCTTCCACAGCCGGTTTAACTAAACGATCATTTGGTCCCAGTTTACGGAGAGGCCCACGCGCTACCCTTGTCACGGCATCATTTAAATGCGCATTTTTAAAGCGATGAATGATCTTATCAATATATTGCTGATGTTCATTAGGATTTAAACCATATTGTTTAATTAAATAAGCGCCTGTCTCTCCAAGAGTAGCTCGAACTTGATTCAGAATGTCTTCATCTGCTAATGCTTGATCAATTGTTTCTTTATTTCCTAGATAGCCAAGATAGGCAATGGTGGCATGGCCCGTATTCACGGTAAAAAGCTTTCTTTCAATAAATGGAGCAAGATCAGCGACAATTTTCATCCCTTCAACAGGTGGAATACTCTCACTTGTTTCCACAACCCATTCATAATAGGTTTCAACCAGTACATCGAGTGAGCCCTGATTGTTCTGAATCGGTACAATCCGATCAACGGCTGAATTAAAGAAATAGACTTTTCCAGCTAAATTTTCCTTTGTTTCTTCATCTAAATGATCAAATATATAGCCCTTTAACAAGTCGGTCGCTGAAATTTGATTTTCACAAGCAATCACATATAACTTTTCATTATTTGATTTAACTCGTTTGGCTATTCCTTTCGCCATTAAAGGGGCAATATGCGGCAAAATATTCGGCCCAATCGCTGTCGTGAGATAAGTAGCCTTGCTAATTGCATCCACTACCTCTTCTTCCTGTGTCAAATTATTCAATCCGGAAACATTTTCAACCATCATACTTTCTTGTTGATCGGTTGCCAATTTTACTTGATATTGCTTTTCTTCGTTTAACTGGTTAATGATTTGGTCGGCGATATCAACAAAGGTAACATGATAGCCGGACTGTGAAAAAAGTGCGCCAATAAATCCTCTTCCAATATTTCCTGCTCCAAAATGGACTGCTAATTTCATTTTTATCATTCCTTAATAATATTTGTATGAAGATAGTCCAAAAAGACCGCTTCTAATCTCTCCCGGATCATCTCTTCATTCGCTGATGAAAATATCTGGATTGCTTCATTATTTTCAATTAAACTGGTACTTATCAAACTTACAATTTCCTGCTCTCTAACCGCTAATTCCTCAGGGGCAAGCATTAGCAGCAAATTTTTAATAAACATCTCCTTACCATCCATTCCCCTTACAAGCAATGGATGCTCCAAATGCGCAATCTGAAAAATAAGCTCCTGAACATGTTTATTCCTGCAGTGGAACAGGGCCATTCCTGTTTCCGGTATTCCGAGTCCGCCTTTACTTTCTCGCTCTTTTAATGAGGTCAGTACATCTTCTCCATTTGTTAACAGTTTTTCCTTCTCAGCCTCATGTACCATTCTTTCAATAATCTTTTCATGGTCATTTACTTCAGGCATCTGATTGACACGAAAATTAGTTAAGACAGCCTCAATGCTTTTTTGGACATCTTTTAACTGTTGCAAGACTTCGGTAATGTCTGCCTTTTTTCCTCGGTCAGCTGAAAAGGATTCCTTTGGTGAAGATCCTAGATATCGTTTTTTCTCCGTTAGTACATCAATATTTTGGCGCAAGAATTCCCGAATCGTCTCTATATTTTCCTCAGTTAAAAGGGGAGAAACTAAAATATAATCTATGTCAATAAACGGTAGGTTCACAGTTGAAATAATCAAATCATAGTCTTCTAATTGATTTTTTTGCTGGATTTCTTTGATGGATTTGATTTCTATCTGTTCAATCCTGGGAATCTCCTTTTTCACTCTGCTTGCGAGCATTTTAGAAGTTCCGATACCAGTCGGACATACCACCAATGCATGGATTGGTAATTTTTCCTCCCTTAACACAAGCGCCGATCCGAAATGCATGACAATAAAGGCGATTTCATCATCAGGAAAGGAATCAATCTTTCTTAATTGCTTTTCTACACTATTTTTTACCGCGAGAAACAATAACGGATACTTCCGCATTATTTCCTCTTTTAAAGGGTTAAATAAACCCATTTGTTGTTTGATTCGATAAAGAGAAGGTTCCATATGAGCCAGCAGTCCTTGATACAATGAAAAGTCATTCGTTAAATCAACATGCAGTTGGGAGGAGACATCCTGTATAAGGGCTCTAACCAATTTGCTAAGACCGATACTGTCATAGGGAGCCTCATCCGCTGCTTGAAGTTTGGACCCCTTTAGGATTACGGCTAAATAGATGAAATCCTCTTTAGAGAACTTGACCGAGAAGATCGCTTCAAGTTCCTTACATATTTCCACTATTAGCCGATACTCATTTGTTAAATCATCGGAAAATTCTACATCCTCCTTTAATAAAAAGAAGTCTTCCGTCCTTTGCATGGTAATACATATATGTACGATAAGCCCAATATAATCACTATCGGCAAGACGCAACTGCGAATTACTAAAAGTAGTATTTACTAACCGCTCTATCGCAAGAAGGTAGTCCGGAAGAAAGTAATGTAAAATATTTCTATGATCATACTTACCATTTTCCAACAAAAATAATCTCTCTATCAGTTCTTCATGAAAATGAAGCAGAATATAACTTGCTAGGGCTTTTCGCTTAGATGACTCCGAGCCGATCATATCGACCCCCACACCTCGTTTTCTTGTTAATTGCACATTAAAACGACCAAGCCAATCCTTCAATTCATCTAAATAAGTTGTCAAAGTTGCAATACTAACACCAATGTTACTTGATAAGACTTGAATCTTATAGGATTCCTCTTGAACCAAAGTTATTAATAACTGTAGTTTTTTTTCTTGCGGGGGTTGATCGATTGAATGATTCCCCATTAAAAATTGGAATAGGCGAAAAATTTGTTCGTTCTTCCCTTCAATCGCAAGTCCCTTCTCCATATTACGTATTAATCGGAGATCAAATGAATCAATAATTTTCTCTACCGCTTTTAAATCCCGGTGGATTGTTCTCCCGCTCACATTTAAGTATGCTGCAATCGACGTAACGGTATGTTTACCTGATGTTTTAACGATTAATTCAATGATTGCTTTTTCCCTAGAAGTTATATACATGCAATCAACTCGTTTCTGATAAAAAGTATACGAGGAAAAAGTGAATAGAAAAGCGGCAATATGCTGCTTTTCTATTCGTTAATTGAGAACTATTTATTATTTATCATTTAAAATATCCATGATTTCTGTTGCTGATTTGGCTTCAACCAGTCTTTCTATATTGGCCATATCTGAACAAGTAACAGCAATTCCAGATAAAATTTCAAGGTGTGTACCATCTTTCCCGGCAATGCCGAAAATCAGTCTTACCTTTTGCCCATCAAAATCCACACCATTTGGTACCTGTAATACCGTAAACCCAGAATTTAGAACATCTTTTTTCGCTTCTTCGGTACCGTGTGGAATCGCAACATCATTACCCATATACGTAGAAGTCATTTCGTCACGGGCAATCATGGCATCAATATAGCTTTCCTTCACATATCCCGCCTTAACTAGTGCCCGACCCGCAAAACGAATCGCCTCTTCCTTTGACGCAAATTCCTGATTGAGAAAGATATTTTCTTCACGCAGCAAAGCGTCATCTGTATGTGGGTCACCACTTGGAACAACGGCTTCAGCGTCCTCGACGATTTCCTGCAGCTCAGCTGTTTCAGGATTTTTTAAACGATTAATTAATTTATCATATTCTGGGCTTGATAAGAAATTATCAACTGAAATATGATAAGCATGCGGTACTTGTTTCTGAGCTCTAGGTGTCAGTTCCTCCTGCGTTATAACAATTTGGGCATCAGAAGGCAGGTTACTAATCGCCATATTAGTCACTGAAATATTCATATCAGCTTCCTTAACCTTTTTCCGAAGAAGTGAAGCGCCCATTGCACTTGATCCCATTCCAGCATCACAAGCGAAGATAATTCTGGTTACATTTTCCGGAAGTTCTCCGTCATTAACAGCAAAAGCATTGGCAACGGAGCTCTTCTTGCCTTTCATTTCTTGCATTTTTCTTGCTGCTTCTTCAAGATCCGCATCTTGCTGCTTACCTGTCTTTAAAATAAATGATGAACAAACAAAGGATACGACTCCAGCTACGAGGACTCCAGCAATGTTTGCTAAATAAGTACTTGCATGCGGCGGAGTAACGGCCATAATGGCAAGAATACTACCTGGCGATGCCGGAGCTGATAATCCCCCGCCTAACAGCCTTAAGGTAAATACACCGCTCATTCCACCCAAGATGACGGCAAAGAACAACATCGGACGCATTAAAATGTATGGGAAGTAAATTTCATGAATCCCACCAAAAAACTGAATGATGGCAGCCCCTGGTGCTGACCTTTTTGCATTCCCTTTTCCAAAGATACAATAGGCCAAGAGAACACCAATCCCCGGACCAGGGTTTGCTTCAAGCAGAAACAGTATGGATTTTCCTGTTGTTTTTGCCTGTTCCAAACCGATTGGTGAAAGTACACCATGATTGATCGCATTATTTAAAAACAATACTTTTGCCGGTTCGATAATGATACTTGTCAATGGCAAAAGTCCTGTTGCTAACAGCCAATCTACACCCGTAACAAGCCAGCCGGTAAACGTGGTAACAGCCGGACCAACAGCTAAAAAGGCTAAGATAGCTAAGAATCCACCCAATATCCCTGCTGAGAAATTATTTACTAACATTTCAAAACCAGCTTTGACTTTACCCTCAATCAGCTGATCGAATTTCTTAATGACATAACCGCCGAGCGGCCCCATGATCATAGCTCCAAGGAACATTGGGATATCTGCGCCCACAATGACACCCATTGTCACAATCGCCCCAACGACCCCCCCGCGTTGATCGTGTACAAGTTTCCCGCCTGTATAACCAATTAATAGCGGAAGCAAGTAGGTAACCATTGGTCCTACTAATTTGGAAAGGTTTTCATTTGGAAAAAACCCTGTAGGAATAAATAGTGCAGTAATTAAACCCCAAGCTATGAATGCCGATATATTCGGCATAACCATCGAGCTTAAGAAGTTACCGAACTTCTGAACAGCTACTTTTATATTAGATTGAGCCATATGCCCTCATCCCTTCATTATGATGTTACCTTATTCATGGTAAAGGACAAACCGACTGCATTCAATAAAGAGGAAAACTAACTTTGTCATTATATAAGTGACAAAGTTAGTTTTTCTCAAAGGACAAATAGTTATGCCGCTTGGAAACCCATAAAACATGCATGGTAAGTCCTTGTTCTTCAAGGAATCCTTATTGCAAAATAAAAGACTCAATCCATTTCGGATTGAGTCTTACTAGAACAGATTTTTCATTCAACAGTTTCTTAGGACAGACTTATTACTCTACCGTTACTGATTTCGCAAGGTTACGCGGTTTATCCACGTCACAATCACGGTGCAGAGCGGCGTAGTAAGCAATTAACTGCATTGGTATAACAGAGATAAGTGGTGTTAATAATTCATGGACTTCTGGGATGACGAAGCTATCTTCGTCCATATTTAAGCCCTTCATTGAAATGATACAAGTGCTTGCTCCACGTGCAGCAACCTCTTTCACATTTCCACGGATGCTTAAGTTTACACTTTCTTGGGTGGCAAGAGCGATTACTGGTGTGCCCTCTTCGATTAAGGCAATCGTTCCGTGCTTTAATTCTCCACCTGCAAAGCCCTCAGCTTGGATATACGAAATTTCCTTCAGCTTCAAGGCACCTTCTAAACCAACATAATAGTCAACACCGCGGCCGATGAAGAAAGCATTCCTTGTTACTGATAAGAATTCTCTTGAAATGTGCTCAATCAACTCTTTAGAGTCACATAGCACTTCCATTGCATTTGCGATAATTCCTAGTTCATGGACTAAATCCATCTCAACATCGATGTTTTGGCTCTTAGCTGTTACCTCAGCCAAAATGGCAAGTACAGCAAGTTGTGCAGTATATGCTTTCGAAGAAGCAACAGCAATTTCAGGACCTGCATGAAGCAAAAGTGTATAATCCGCTTCACGAGAAAGTGTTGAGCCTGGGACATTTGTAATTGTTAAAGTTGGGTAACCTAATTCTTTTACTTTAACAAGCACTGCACGGCTGTCGGCCGTTTCTCCACTTTGTGAAATAAAAATAAACAAAGGCTTTTCTGTAAGAAGCGGCATATTGTAAACAAATTCACTAGCAATATGCACTTCGACAGGAATTTTGGCAATGTTTTCAATGAACTGCTTACCGACAAGTCCTGCATGGTAAGAGGTTCCTGCTGCTACAATATAAATCCGGTCTGATTTATTCACGGCCGCAATGATCTTATCATCAATGGTTAATTTACCTTGAGTATTTTGGTACGTTTGAATAATCTTACGCATCACAAGCGGCTGCTCATCAATCTCTTTTAACATATAGTGCGGGTACGTACCCTTTTCGATGTCACTTGCATCCAGTTCCGCTGTATATGGCTTTCGGCTGATAATTTCACCATTAAGATTTTGAATGGTCACTTCATCCTTCGAAACAAGGACAACTTCTTTGTCCATTAATTCCAGGTATTGATTCGTAACTTGAATCATTGCCATTGCGTCGCTGGCAATCACATTAAAGTCTTTTCCTAATCCGACAAGAAGGGGACTTTTGTTTTTTGCCACATAAATGGTTTCGGCGTCTTGTGCATCTAATAATGCGAGCGCATATGAACCGTGTAACAGCTCTAGTGTTTTACAGAATGACTCTAAAACCTCTGATCCTTGGCTGACAAATAATTCAATCAGCTGAACAATAACTTCTGTATCTGTTTCACTTGTGAACGAGACATCTGCTAAATATTCACGCTTTAAAAGGTCGTAGTTCTCAATTACCCCGTTATGAACTAAGGTAAACCGACCTGAAGCACTTTGATGTGGATGAGAATTCACCTTACTAGGAACACCATGTGTTGCCCAACGGGTATGACCAATTCCCACATTTGCCGCAATATTTTCATCAACGATTTGACGTAGATCAGCTATACGACCTTTTTCCTTAAAAACATGAACTCCATTATTGTTCATAACTGCTATGCCTGCTGAATCATAACCTCTATACTCAAGCTTTTCTAAGCCTTTTAATAAAATTTCTTTTGTATCATTATTTCCGATATATCCTACGATTCCACACATTTTCTAGTTCCTCCCTGATATAGGGGGCAAGAATGCTTTGGAGGCTAATGCTTGCCCCCTTATCTCTGTTTTTAAGGTATCTGTCTATACCCTTTTAGCATTACTGTTAGTATGCGCATTTTCTTCTCTTTGTGCACAAAGTTGCCTCTGTGTTTTAAAGAAGAAATTTTCGGTTGTGCGTCTTCAACCGGGAGGTATCCGCCGAACATTCGATACTCCTCCTCCTCGTCAACTAACCCACCACATTAGGTTAGTCCAGGCGCTTTTTTTTTAATAGTAACTCTTAAGTTCTCACTTCCCACCTTTCGTTGAAATTATGCAGTATTTTGCTTAGGAAACAAAGCAAATTAATACTACTATGATTACGTGTCCCCGTCAACCAAAAACAGGAATTCGTCATCATTCATACATAATAAAATATGCATAAAGGAAGGAGACCGTTCCCTTATGCATATTATATGGGTTCTATTCTTCTTTTAATTCCATTTCTTCCTTGACTACTGCTACAATTCGGTTTACATAGGATTCACATAATTCCTCTGTTGGTGCTTCTGCCATAACACGGACAAGTGGTTCTGTTCCAGATGGCCGCACGAGAATTCTACCGTCTCCGGCCATTTCAGCTTCAACCTGCTCAATAACCGCTTTTACTTGTGCATTATCGGTTACATGGTGTTTGTCGGTTACTCTCACATTGACAAGCTTCTGAGGGAATTTCTTCATTTCACCAGCCAGTTCAGATAACTTCTTCCCCGTAGCCTTCATAATGTTGACTAACTGCAATCCTGATAATAAGCCATCCCCAGTGGTGTTATAGTCTAGGAAGATAATATGGCCGGATTGTTCTCCGCCAAGATTAAATCCATTTTTCTTCATTTCTTCGACAACATAACGGTCACCCACAGCTGTCGGTACACTATGGATTCCATTGGCTTCTAGTGCTTTATAGAAGCCGAGATTGCTCATAACAGTTGAAACAATGGTTCCATGTTTTAGTCGACCTTGTTCTTTTAGATATTTACCACAAATATACATGATTTGGTCGCCATCCACGATTGATCCATTTTCATCAATGGCAATTAAACGGTCACCATCACCGTCAAAAGAAAGACCAACATCTGCACCTTTTTCTTTTACTAAAGCGGCTAATGCTTCAGGGTGTGTGGAACCGACACCCGCATTGATATTTAACCCATTCGGAGAAGCTCCCATGGTGGAGAGATCTGCATCCAAATCAGCAAATAAATGTGCAGCTAACGAAGATGTTGCCCCATGCGCACAATCTAAAGCAATATGAATCCCTGAAAAATCTTCATCGACACTATTTTTCAAGTATTGCAGGTATTTTTGACCGCCTTCGAAATAATCCATGACTTGCCCAAGTTCTGAACCGACTGGTCGAGGCAGCTGATCCTCTGGCATATCAATAAGTTCTTCAATTTCTAACTCCTGCTCATCAGAAAGTTTAAAGCCATCCGGACCAAAAAATTTAATTCCATTATCGGCGACTGGATTATGGGAAGCAGAAATCATAACACCTGCTTGTGCACCTAAGGCTTTTGTTAAATATGAAACACCTGGAGTAGAAATAACCCCCAAACGCATAACTTCCGCTCCAATAGATAGTAACCCCGCTACCAGTGCTCCTTCTAACATATGCCCAGATATACGAGTATCACGTCCGATGAGGACTTTAGGACGATCCTTGTCCTTTGTTAAAACATATCCGCCAAATCGTCCTAATTTAAAAGCAAGTTCCGGTGTTAATTCACTATTTGCTACTCCACGTACCCCATCGGTACCGAAATATTTTCCCATTTTAAAAATCTCTCCTTCAACATGTGTATTGCTGGATTTTATGCATTAATTTTATGGATCGTAATTTTCGCTGATGATTTAGCTGGTTTCCATTCTACTGCAGAAGGACCGTCAACATGAATGTCTACTTCATGATCCCCTTCTTCAAGGTTAGACACATCGATAAAGACATTAAAGTCTTCAGCCTTAACGCGAGTAACTTTTGAAGCGGGGCCGTTAACTAGTATATCAATCAACTGATTTTCAGGATCATTTATGGTAGCCTCATATTCATCGGATAATCCTTTAATGGTTACAGGTACATCCGAAAGGGTTTTTTCTTCTTCCTTTTTGACTACAACCGTTGCTTTTACCAATTGCGGTGTCACCTTGGTAATCCCATTTGAAATGATGACAGGCAATGTCAATGTGGTATTATCGGTAATTTTGCTAAGATCTACTTCCACGCGGACTCTTTCAGTATTATTTAGAACACTCTCACTCCCGTAGACGGTTGCTTCTTTTTTATCGATTTCAATCGACTCAATTGTCACTCCCTCTGGGGCGGTTCCATTTCTAACAATATTGATTGGGACAGTCTTTGTGTTGCTTTTCACTGGAATTGTAATTTTAACCGTATTAGGTTCCACTTGAACATTTAACTTATTTAGATCTTTATCAAGTACCTGGATGTCAGCTTCATCAGTAATCGTATCTTTTAGTTTATTTCTTGTTTCTAGAGTTGCCTTAACATAGCTAATCCGGTCAACGATATTTTTTGCGCCTGTAATCTTTACCTTATTAGGTTCAACCACAGGGATACCTGCTGAATACCCCTCATCAATTTGATTCTTATTAAATTCTGCCTCTACCTTAAATTCCTTGGTAATCTTCTCTTGGACAGAAACAGTCACACTACTTGGTTTCACCGTTGCCGTCAATTTATCTGATAGATTTCTAACCTTTACTTTCACCTTCTGTTTTCCAACTTTGGCCTTTGTTAAATCTACATACACTTCAAAGTTTTTTAAGGCCTTTGCCGTCTGGATGTGCGTCAGTGGACCCTTTAAGGTGATTTCAACATTGCTTGGAATCCCAGACACGACTAAATTTTCAGTATCATAATAAACATTAACAGGAATATTAGTGATCGTGGCCGTGGATTGTTCTCCTGGAACATTGACGTCTGTTATCTTTTTTCCTGTATGTGGGACAGAGGAATAGAGAAGAACAGCTAATAGCAACGCTAGGATTTTTATAAACCAGGGATTATCCATCCATTTATCCATTATTTTTTCCCCTCCAGTTCCAACGAGCTGAAGAAGCTTGTTTCGGTTTGATGTTAATTAACAATTCACTCGTAAGTAATTCCTTTAATTCATCAAGATTGATTGAACGGTGAAGTTCCCCATTCTTTGTAAGCGAAATATTACCGGTCTCTTCCGATACAACGACAGTTAAACTATCTGTGACTTCGCTGATACCTAATGCTGCACGGTGCCTCGTTCCAAGCTCCTTCGATATAAATGGGCTTTCGGATAAAGGAAGATAGCAGGCGGCTGCAGCGACATTATTTTTCTGAATAATAACCGCACCATCATGAAGCGGTGTATTCGGGATAAAGATATTAATGAGCAATTCTGAGGAAATATTTGAATTTAACTGGATACCAGTTTCTATGTAATCGCCCATTCCTGTTTCTCTTTCAATAGAGATTAACGCTCCAATACGGCGCTTTGCCATATAATCGGTTGCCTTGACAATCGCTTCAACTGCCTTTTCTGGACCTTCATCATCCAAAGTACTGCTTCTCGAGAAGAACTTCCCCCTGCCTAATTGCTCAAGGGCTCTCCTGAGTTCAGGTTGAAAAATGATAATAATCGCAAGAAACCCGTATGTTATCGCCTGTTCCATCATCCAGCTCAACGTTTGGAAGCCTAGAAACTCGCTGACAACTCTGCCTAAAAGAATAACGAGAATGCCCTTTAGTAATTGAACAGCCTTCGTTCCTCTAATCACATTGATCAACTTGTAAATGACATACCAAACGAGGACAATATCAACAATACTAGCTAAATACTTCCATATTTCGAAATCAGCAAACGGCATTGTTCTTCCTCCGTAATTTTCTTTATCACATATAAAATACAATCTATTTATTATATCATAAATACCACTTGTACCTATTATATGTATCTTCGTAAAAAAACAAATCACTCAACCAGAGTGATTTGTTTTTTATTTAGTTTCTGGTTGGTTCTCAAAAATTTGAACAACATCATGTGTAGTCTTTTTAATATGGTACCAAATCCAATCAAACACTTCATTAACTTCATCAATTTGCCCCGTTACATGTCCTGCCGAAGCCAAATACTTTTCACCATTTATGACGGTTACATCCCCTTGGACTTCGCCTTCAATTTTCAATTTGCCATTCCGGACGATGACATCGCCTTTGACTGTTTCACCTTTAGGAACGATGACCGTATTATTTTGAACGACTAAATTTTTTTGCTTTGTAACCGAAAATTCACGATCTTCATTCCATGTCGAAAAGAGACTGCCCATCATTAATACGAGAAATAATGAGGCAGCTGCAAGCATGGGATGGTTTTTTATCCAGCGCTGCATTCCAATCTTTCTCTTCTCTTTTGGTAAACGCGCCAATACATTAGCGGTAAAATTATCAGGCGCTTGCATATATGAGACGCTTTTTACAAAAGCAATCGTCTTTTTTAATTCATTAAATACTGCTTCACAATCTTTACAACTTTGGAGGTGTTCTCTTAGGGTTCGTTCATGTTCGGGTGTAATTTCCTCATCTAAGTATTCATGCATTAGCTCGATGATTTGCTCTGGACACATTGACAGTTTCACCTCTCATCATACATATCTTAATTGTTGTCTAAGTGCTTCCCGGCCCCGGTGAATTCTTGTTTTAACCGTCCCCAGGGGTAATTCAAGAATTTCACTAATTTCATTTAAGGAGAGCTCTTCCATATATTTCAAAACAATGGCTGACCGATATTTGTCAGGCAGTTTTAAGATCTCATTTTGGACGGTTTCTTGCAGTTCTAAACTTTCTAACTCCGTCTCAGGCAGCGGTGTGTTGGAAGGGATCTGTGAGTACATGGTTAAGCCATCTGTCCCTGCAACTTCAGCATCTAGATAATGATCGGGTTTCTTTTTACGCATTCGGTCAATACACAGATTGGTAGCTATCCGGAACAGCCAGGTTGAAAATTTCAAATCTTGATTAAAGGATTTAATATTAACAAAGGCACGGATAAAAGCTTCCTGTGCAATATCCTCTGCTTCATGGCGATTACCAAGCATGCGGAAACAAAGTTGATAAATACTGTTTTTATATAATTCAACAATTTCACCAAAGGCATCCTGGTCTCCCTTGATTACTTGCTTTATTCTCTTTTTTACTATTGCATCCATTAAGTTACCTCAGCTCCATTGCTGCTAACCGATAATACGTATCGATAACAGAAAAGTTTCGTTTAAAAACGAAAAAAATTTACAACACCTTTAATATTAACAAAAATATCCTAAAAGTTTTAATAATAAGCTAAAAATAAAAAAACAGCCGCATAGATGATGTGCAGCTGTCCGATTTCGGGTGCTTTCTTAAATTACGGGGTGCACTTTTCGGTTGGGGGATTAGTTAAAGCGGGCGAGCTGATAAATAGACGGAAAAATTCCGCCTAATTTGAAATGAGTATAAAAAAATGAGTAAATAGCCGGAGAAGTTCCCTCTATTTACTCAAAAAATGCAAAAATGGGGATTTTGCTTTGCTTAAACGGAAAAACTCCGCTTATTTACCACGAAGTGAGCTCCATTCTGCATTTAACCGGAAAAACTCCGCTTATTTTACTTTTGCCGTTAACTACTCGACTATGCTGTTTTTATTTATAATAATTTTTCCCCGAATAATGAGCCCATTAGCTCAACAGCAACTTTAGCTGTTTTATTTTTTTCATCTAAAATAGGGTTTACTTCAACAAATTCTGCAGAGGTAATAATTTTTGCCTCTTCTAACATCTCCATGGCAAGATGACTTTCACGGTAACTGATTCCACCAATAACTGGTGTACCAACGCCTGGAGCATCATTAGGATCTAAACCATCTAGATCAAGTGATAAATGAACACCATCTGTTTTATCTTTAAGGTAGGCAATTGTTTCCTCCATTACTGCAGCCATCCCCATCCGGTCTATTTCATGCATAGTATAAACCTTGATACCTATTTCTTTAATTAATTCTTTTTCTCCATCATCCAGCGCCCTTGCACCAATAATGACTACATTCTCAGGTTTTACTTTTGGACCATAACCGCCTATATCGGTTAACTTGCTGTGACCTAACCCGATACTGACGGCTAGAGGCATTCCGTGGATATTACCTGTGGGACTTGTTTCAGCTGTATTTAAATCACCATGGGCATCATACCAAATTACTCCAAGGTTTTTATAATGTTTAGATACACCTGCTAAAGTACCAATTGCGATACTATGATCACCGCCAAGTACGAGTGGAAATGCACCAGACTCCACAGCAGCATCTACCTTTTCAGCAAGTAAAGCACTTTTTTCCGCAACTAAATCTAAATTTCGTAAATTGGATTCTTTATCAACTACTACTTCAGGTCTTCCAATTGGAATATCCCCTAAATCATGTATTTCATCAAATAGTGGCTTTAGGCGTTCAACTACCCCCGCATAACGGATCGCACTTGGCCCCATGTCCACCCCACGTCTCATTTGTCCTAAATCCATCGGCATTCCAATAATCGAAAGCTTGTTCATAATAATTCCTCCTACCCCAATATAATTCTATTTTAACCGCTTTCATACCGATGACTCAACTCGACAAAATAATGTATGAATATACGTAAGAAAAGCAAAAAAAACTTTGGAATTTTATCCAAAGTTTTTTGCTTTTCCTATATGAGCCATGAAGGACTCGAACCTTCGACCCTCTGATTAAAAGTCAGATGCTCTACCAACTGAGCTAATGGCTCTCTGGCTGGGCTAGCTGGATTTGAACCAACGCATGTCGCAGTCAAAGTGCGATGCCTTACCGCTTGGCTATAGCCCAATAATGATGTGATAATATCTAGTATGACCAACTTTTTTAAAAATATAATGGTGGAGGGGGACGGATTCGAACCGCCGAACCCGGAGGGAGCGGATTTACAGTCCGCCGCGTTTAGCCACTTCGCTACCCCTCCATATTAAATTTAAAAAAATGGTGCCGGCGAGAGGACTTGAACCCCCAACCTACTGATTACAAGTCAGTTGCTCTACCAATTGAGCTACCCCGGCATATAGTTTACATAATAAAATTATGGTGGAGGATGACGGGATCGAACCGCCGACCCTCTGCTTGTAAGGCAGATGCTCTCCCAGCTGAGCTAATCCTCCAAATAAATGAAAGTTATTTTCACTAGCGTGAAAAAATTATGGTGACCCCTACGGGACTCGAACCCGTGTTACCTCCGTGAAAGGGAGGTGTCTTAACCGCTTGACCAAGGGGCCATACTATTATTAAAATAGGTAAGCTTCCAAGCGGGCTCGAACCGCTGACCTCTTCCTTACCATGGAAGTGCTCTACCTACTGAGCTATGGAAGCACAGCTAAACTTAGTTTACATAAAAATGGCTCCGCAGGTAGGACTCGAACCTACGACCGATCGGTTAACAGCCGATAGCTCTACCACTGAGCTACTGCGGAACAATAATATTACAGCCTGGCAACGTCCTACTCTCACAGGGACGCGTGTCCCAACTACCATCGGCGCTGAGAAGCTTAACTTCCGTGTTCGGTATGGGAACGGGTGTGACCTTCTCGCCATAATTGCCAGACCAT
>NZ_JBHHJU010000032.1:0-57062 GCF_042136325.1 Neobacillus sp. KR4-4 | reverse complement strand
ATTAAATAGTCTGGCAGCAATGGCGAGAAGGTCACACCCGTTCCCATACCGAACACGGAAGTTAAGCTTCTCAGCGCCGATGGTAGTTGGGACACGCGTCCCTGTGAGAGTAGGACGTTGCCAGGCACATTAAGGACAACCTGAAAAGGTTGTTCTTTTTTGGTTTAAATTAAATTATTTTTCCACCGATAGTTTTTAACATCAAATATTGCAAACACTAACACTAGGTATGATTGGAAGACAAGTGGGTGGTTTAATGGATTGGATGGATTTACTTCATCACTATAAACTGACAAGCATTTTTTTAGCAGCTATTATTGCAAGGATCATTGTTTTTATCATAAATAAAACTGTTCATAATTTTTTTCTAAAAACCGATTTCATTGAAGAACGGATAGAGCAGACGATTGAAAGTATGATTCGCTCTTTAACCAAATATACGGCAACTCTCTGTTTCATCTTTTTTGCCATATCTCAATACGTTAGTAATTTTGGAAGAATTTTGGCTGGAGCAGGTATACTCGGGGTAATCCTTGGGTTTGGAGCGCAAAGCATCATTAAGGATATTCTATCAGGTATTTTCTTGATTTATGAAAAGCAGCTGCATAAAGGTGACTTCATCACCATCAATAATACCTTCAATGGGACAGTTGTTGATATAGGACTAAGATTCCTAAAGATTCGAGAATGGACCGGCAAGGTTTTAACGATCAGCAATGGTGAAATAAAACAGATTCATAACTACAATATTGAAGAAATGCGGGTGATTGAAAGAATAGTGGTAAGCTATCGGGAAAATCCTGAAAGGGTGTTTGAAATTCTTGAGATCGCCTGTGAAAAAATCAATGAGCTGCACGAAGCATGTTTAAAGTTAGACCTCGCTAATTGTCCAATAGAACCATTCCAAGTATATGGGATGACCACTATCAATTCAGGATACCGAGGGATTGAATATACGGTTACAGGCCTTGTTGATGATACTCTATATTGGGATGCAGCAAAAGAAGCGAGGAGGATTATAGCTCAAACACTTTTTGATTATGAAATAAAATTGGCAGAGGACACAATGTTAGTAAAGCCAGTTGACGATGTTTTTTTAAAAGAGGGAAAATAACAGTGGAAAGAGAGGTACTTAATGGTAATGGGTAAAAAGAAAATGCAATTTGAGGTACAATCAAATGAAAATATTGAGGACTGCTTGAATAGAATGAAACAGTTGGGCTATACGCCTGTACGACGAACGGAAAAGCCGATTTTTCAAGAAATAAAAAAAGGCAATGAGACTATTTATGAACCAATTGCCCGCCAAATTATCTTCGAGGGCACTTTAATAGAGTAAAACACGAACATTATGGTGGTATTTAAAAATAATGTTCGATTTATTGGTTGACACCTACCGAAGATGATTGTAAGATATAGAAGTGAATTAATCAATAACAATTTATCTTTACCCTCGTATATCCATGGGAATATGGCCCATAAGTTTCTACCCAATAACCGTAAATTATTGGACTATGAGGGAAAGTCAATATGTTCGGTATAATTAAGGGCAGGGCCCTTAATTTGGTATCCACTGCCACTATGCCCGAACAAATGGCTTTCTCTTACATGAGAAGCTATTTGTTTCGGGTTTTTTATTTGGGAAAAAAAGGGGGATTTGCGATGTCCATTCTTGTTGGAGTAATCATGGGAAGTAAATCGGATTGGGAAACAATGAAACATACGTGTGAGGTTCTCGACCAGTTTGAAATTGCTTATGAAAAAAAGGTGGTATCTGCTCATCGGACACCTGATTTGATGTTTACATATGCAAAGGAGGCCAGAGAAAGAGGCTTAAAGGTGATTATTGCCGGAGCTGGAGGAGCGGCCCATCTTCCTGGGATGGTAGCAGCCCAAACCACTTTGCCAGTAATCGGGGTTCCTGTCCAAACACAGGCCTTAAAGGGGTTAGACTCATTACTGTCTATCGTCCAAATGCCAGGTGGTGTACCCGTAGCAACTGTAGCAATAGGCAAAGCAGGTGCAACGAATGCTGGTTTACTAGCAGCACAAATTTTAGCAACGGGTGACACTGAATTAGCTGGAAAATTAGCAGCAAGAAGAGAAGCCACTAAACAAGAAGTACTAGAAAGTAGTGATCAACTTGTCTAACCAAACGATTCTACCAGGATCAACGATTGGAATTATCGGCGGAGGTCAACTTGGCAGAATGATGGCTCTAGCAGCAAAGGCTCAAGGCTTTCGGATTGCGGTATTAGAACCAACGACAGACTCTCCGTGTGGACAGGTTGCCGATATTGAGGTCATTGGTGCCTATGATGATCGCCAAGCTATTAGTAAATTAGCGGAAGTTAGTGATGTCATAACCTATGAATTTGAAAACATTGATGCAGATACACTGGAGTGGCTATGTAATCAAGCAAATGTCCCGCAAGGTCCACGGTTATTAACCATCACGCAGGACAGGATTAAAGAAAAAGCAGCAATCCAACAAGCGGGTGTGGAGGTTGCTCCATATGAAGTGATTAATAACATCGAGGATTTATTTTTAAAGATAAATACCATCGGATATCCGGCAGTCCTGAAAACGGCAAGAGGCGGTTATGATGGAAAGGGTCAACTGGTGATTAGAACACCGCTGGATTTGTCAAAGGGTGAACCATTACTGGAACATGGGGCTTGTGTATTAGAAAAATGGATATCCTTTGAAAAAGAAATATCAGTAATCGTGACACGTAAGCTTGATGGGGAAACGACATTTTTTCCAGTGGCTGAAAACATTCATAAAGAAAATATATTAGATACAACGATTGTTCCAGCTAGAATATCAGAAGTTTTACAGAGTGAAGCTGTTCAGCTGGCAAATAAGCTGGTCGATTCGTTACAATTAGTCGGGACGCTTGCTGTCGAAATGTTTTTGACTAATGATGGGACCATTTATATTAATGAATTAGCACCACGACCGCATAATTCTGGGCATTTTTCGATCGAAGCTTGCGAAACGTCACAGTTTGCGCAGCATATTCGCGCCATTTGTAATTGGCCTTTAGGGAGAACGGGGCTATTAAAACCGGCTGTTATGGTCAACCTATTAGGAGAGCATCTTGAACAACTGTATAAGGAAATACCGGCCTTGAATGACTGGAAGATTCATTTATATGGAAAAGAAGAAGCAAAGATAAAACGAAAAATGGGGCATGTGACTATATTGCGCGAAAGTGTCGAGGAGGCCCTTGCAGAAATTAACGAGAGCAGCATCTGGAAACCAGTAAAAGAAAAGATCGGGGGATAAAACATGATTGATCGTTATACACGACCGGAAATGGGAGCAATTTGGACAGAGGAAAACCGCTTTAATGCCTGGCTTGAGGTAGAAATACTAGCCTGTGAGGCATGGGCAGAACTAGGTGACATCCCAAAGGAAGATGTGAAGAAGTTACGCGAAAATGCTTCCTTCAATATTGACCGCATTAAAGAGATTGAAGAAGAAACACGGCACGATGTGGTTGCTTTTACCCGCGCGGTATCTGAAACATTAGGGGAAGAGAAGAAATGGGTTCATTACGGTTTAACGTCAACGGATGTTGTTGATACGGCCCTATCTTACATCTTAAAACAGGCCAATGCGATATTACAAAAGGATCTAGAAAACTTCATTGAGATTTTAAGAAATAAAGCAATTGAACATAAGCTTACTGTCATGATGGGACGGACACATGGGGTCCATGCTGAGCCAACAACTTTTGGCTTAAAGCTTGCACTATGGTATGAAGAAATGAAACGGAACCTCGAGCGATTTAAGCAGGCAGCAGAAGGAATCGAGTTTGGGAAAATCTCTGGTGCGGTTGGTACTTATGCAAATATTAATCCGTTTGTGGAACAGTATGTTTGTGAAAAATTAGGACTGCAAAGAGCGCCAATCTCTACGCAGACTTTACAGCGTGACCGTCATGCCCACTACATGTCAACAATTGCGTTGATTGCTACTTCCATTGAAAAGTTTGCTGTTGAAGTCCGTGGGCTGCAAAAGAGTGAAACGCGTGAAGTGGAAGAGTTTTTTGCAAAAGGCCAGAAGGGATCTTCGGCAATGCCACATAAACGGAATCCGATTGGTTCCGAGAATATGACGGGGATTGCCCGTGTGATTCGCGGGTATATGCTTACTGCCTATGAAAATGTACCGCTTTGGCATGAGCGCGATATTTCTCATTCATCAGCAGAACGGATCATCTTACCTGATGCAACGATTGGTTTGAATTATATGCTGAATCGTTTTGGCAACATTGTGAAGAACTTGACGGTTTATCCAGAGAATATGAAGCGTAATATGGACAGGACACTGGGCTTAATTTATTCCCAACGTGTATTGCTGGCGTTAATTGACAAAGGTTTATCACGTGAAGAAGCGTATGATACGGTTCAGCCAAAAGCTATGGAAGCTTGGGAAAAGCAAGTTCCTTTCCGCAGCTTGATTGAAGCAGAGGAAAAGATTACTTCACTGCTATCAGAAGTTGAAATTGATGATTGCTTTGATTATAACTACCATTTGCAACATGTAGATACCATTTTTGACCGTTTAGGGTTGAATGAATAGGGTCCATTGACGACCGAACAAGCAAAAAAAAGCAAGGTTAGGGTAGCCAATAGGAGCTATTGACGACCGAACAAGCAAAAAAAGCAAGGTTAGGGTAGCCAATAAGGTCCATTGACGACCGAACAAATGAAAAAAGCAGGGTAAGGGTAGCCAATAAGGGTTATTGGCTACCAAACTCGATAATAATGGATCAGTTAAAAAGCCAATAGTCATTCGAAAAAAATAGTTCACTTATTTTAGGGTATCTGACATCTGGACTATCCTGAAGATTCCCAATATTGCAAAACAGGAGGCGTTTTCCAATGAAACAACCTTTATACGAAGGAAAAGCAAAACGAATTTACGCAACTGACGATGAACAGATTGTTTTGGTTGAGTATAAGGATTCAGCAACCGCCTATAACGGACAAAAGAAGGCCGACATAACTGGAAAAGGGCGTTTAAATAACGAGATTACTAGTTTGCTATTTTTAAAGCTTAAAGAACAGGGAATTGAGTCTCACTTTATCGAACGTGTATCCGAAAGGGAACAATTAGTGAAAAAAGTATCGATCATTCCGCTTGAGGTGGTTGTACGAAATATTGCGGCAGGAAGCCTCGCCAATCGATTGGGAATTGAAGAGGGACACGAGTTAACTACTCCGATCGTTGAGTTTTACCTGAAAAACGACGAACTAGGTGATCCACTCTTAACAATTGATCACATCCTTGAATTGCAAGTGGCAACTACCGAGGAGGCAGCGATTTTACGAGAAAAGGCACTCCAAATTAATACCGTTTTAGTAAGCTTTTTCAATGACCTTGGCATACGTCTCATCGATTTTAAACTTGAGTTTGGTAAAGACGCTGAAGGCACAATATTACTAGCCGATGAAATCTCTCCTGATACTTGCAGGCTGTGGGATAAAGAAACAAATGAAAAGCTCGATAAGGATGTATTCCGACGTGATTTAGGAAGCTTAACAGATGCCTATGAAAATATTTTAGCGAGATTGGGAGGACGTCAGCATGTATAAAGTAAAGGTATTTGTCACATTAAGAGAAAGTGTTTTAGACCCGCAGGGGAAAGCCGTAACCAACTCATTACACTCTTTAAACTATAAGGAAGTAGCCGATGTTCGAATCGGTAAATATATGGAATTAACGATTGAAAAATCCGAGCGTGATATTAATGAAGTGATCAATGAAATCTGTACCAATCTTTTAGCTAATCCTGTTATCGAAGATTACCGTTACGAAGTAGAGGAGTGTGTTACTCTGTGAAATTTGCAGTAATCGTCTTCCCTGGATCGAATTGTGACATTGATATGTTCCATGCCATTCAAGATGAACTTGGCGAGCAGGTTGAATATGTTTGGCATGATTCTGAGAGTTTAGAAGAATTTGATGGAGTTCTGCTTCCAGGCGGCTTTTCATATGGCGACTATTTGCGTACGGGAGCCATCGCTAGATTTAGTAATGTCATGAAGGAAGTCATTAAAGCGGCAGAAGCAGGAAAGCCGGTCCTTGGCGTTTGTAACGGATTTCAAATTCTGCTCGAAGCAGGATTACTGCCAGGTGCAATGAGACGTAATGAAAGCCTATCTTTTATTTGCAAGCCAGTGGAGTTAAAGGTAGAAAACAATCAGACGATGTTTACGACTGAATACAGTGCAGGTGAAAGCATCGTAATCCCTGTCGCCCATGGCGAAGGAAATTACTATTGTGACGAGGAAACACTAGAAAAATTAGAAGCAAATAATCAAATTGTCTTTACTTATAACCAGAACCCGAACGGAAGTCTTTCAGATATCGCAGGAATTACCAATGAAAAAGGAAATGTCCTTGGAATGATGCCACACCCGGAAAGAGCCGTAGATGAATTACTAGGCAGCGCCGATGGTTTAAAGATGTTCCAATCGATTGTAAAAGCTTGGAGGGAAGCACATGTTGTCAACGCTTGAACCAAATCCTACTCAGATCAAAGCAGAAAAAATATATCAGCAAATGGGTTTGTCCGATGAAGAATTTGCAATGATTGAAAACATTCTTGGCCGCACACCAAACTATACCGAAACAGGTCTTTTCTCGGTTATGTGGTCGGAACACTGCAGCTATAAAAATTCAAAGCCTATCCTAAAAAAATTCCCGATTACAGGTGAAAAGGTTCTTCAAGGGCCAGGGGAAGGTGCTGGTATCGTTGATATCGGTGATGAGCAGGCGGTTGTTTTTAAAATTGAGAGTCATAACCATCCATCCGCAATTGAGCCTTATCAAGGCGCAGCAACAGGTGTAGGCGGAATTATCCGTGATGTTTTCTCGATGGGAGCACGTCCAATTGCCATGTTGAACTCACTGCGTTTCGGTGAACTAGATTCTGCCCGCGTACGCTATTTATTCAAAGAGGTTGTTGCTGGTATTGCTGGCTATGGAAACTGTATTGGTATTCCGACGGTTGGCGGCGAAATCCAGTTCGATCCTTGCTATGATGGAAATCCTCTAGTTAATGCGATGTGCGTTGGTTTAATTGACCATAAAGACATCAAAAAAGGGCAGGCACATGGTGAAGGAAATACGGTGATGTATGTGGGGGCAAAAACCGGCCGTGACGGTATCCATGGTGCAACATTCGCTTCTGAAGAATTGACAGAGCAATCAAGCGAAGACCGTCCAGCGGTTCAGGTTGGCGATCCATTCATGGAGAAGCTGTTGTTAGAAGCTTGCTTAGAACTGATTCATTGTGATGCCCTTGTTGGTATTCAAGATATGGGTGCAGCCGGACTTATTAGTTCATCTGCAGAAATGGCCAGCAAAGCTGGGATGGGTATTGAGATGAATTTAGACTTGGTGCCACAGCGTGAAACAGGCATGACTGCCTACGAAATGATGCTGTCTGAGTCCCAAGAACGGATGCTTATCGTTGTTAAAAAGGGTAGAGAACAAGAAATCGTTGAGCTTTTTGAAAAATACGGTTTAGAGGCTGTAGGGATTGGAACGGTTACTAGCGATAAACAGATGCGCCTTTTCCATAAAGGAGAAATCGTGGCGGATGTTCCGGCTGATGCCCTAGCGGAAGAAGCACCGGTTTACCATAAGCCATCAAAAGAACCAAGCTATTACGCTGAATTCCAAGCGATGGAAAATGAAGTTCCTCAGGTGGACGATTTAAAAGGAACGTTAGTAAGTCTGTTAAGCCAGTCAACGGTGGCGAGCAAGGAATGGGTTTATGAGCAGTATGACTATATGGTGCGTACAAACACGGTCGTTTCACCAGGTTCTGATGCAGCGGTTGTAAGAATCCGCGGCACACGAAAAGCACTGGCAATGACAACGGATTGTAATTCACGTTATGTCTATTTGGATCCTGAAGTAGGCGGGAAAATCGCCGTAGCTGAAGCTGCGCGTAATATTGTATGTTCTGGTGCAGAGCCTTTAGCGATTACAGATAACCTAAATTTCGGTAACCCAGAAAAGCCTGAGGTGTTCTGGCAGATTGAAAAAGCTGCCGATGGCATGAGCGAAGCCTGCCGCGTCCTGGAGACACCAGTTATCGGCGGAAACGTTTCTTTATATAACGAAACTAGCGGCACAGCGATCTATCCAACACCTGTAGTAGGAATGGTTGGTTTAGTAACGGATCTTGATCATATTACAACACAACACTTCAAACAGAACGGTGACCTTATTTATTTAGTAGGGGAAACGAAGGACGAATTTGGCGGCAGTGAGCTGCAAAAGCTTCTGAACGGAAAAGTATTCGGTAAAGCCCCTGAATTAAATGTAACAATCGAAAAAGAGAGACAAAACCAGGTTCTTGCTGCAATTCGTGCTGGAGTAGTAGAATCTGCGCATGATTTATCAGAAGGCGGTTTAGCCGTTGCGGTAGCTGAATGTCTATTCACAAATGAACAACTTGGTGCAGAAGTAACCATCGCTGGAAATTCAGTTTCAGCTTTATTCAGTGAAACACAATCTCGTTTCTTATTGACTGTTAAACCTGAACATAAAGATGAGTTTGAAAGTTTAGTAGATGCAGTACAAATTGGAACAGTGAACGAGACAGCAAAACTGCAGATTACAAATGGTGAGTCAACTGTACTTGAAGCTTCGATTGAAGAATTAAAAGCTGCCTGGAAAGGGGCGATCCCATGTTACCTGAAATCAAGGGATTAAATGAAGAGTGTGGCATCTTTGGTGTCTGGGGGCACCAGGATGCAGCCCAGTTAACCTATTACGGACTTCACAGCTTGCAGCATCGCGGCCAGGAAGGGACCGGAATTGTGGTCTCAGATGGCAAACAGCTTAAAGGGGTAAAAGGTGAAGGGTTAGTTGCTGAGATCTTTACCACGGAAGCGATGAAGGAACTGACAGGCACATCAGCCATCGGTCACGTTCGTTATGCAACGGCAGGAGGCGGCGGTTATGAGAATGTTCAGCCGCTCTTGTTCCATTCACAAACTGGCAGCCTTGCGCTTGCCCATAATGGAAACTTAGTGAATGTTAATTCATTAAAACATCAGTTGGAAGCTCAAGGGAGCATTTTTCAAACAAGCTCAGATACCGAGGTTTTAGCACATCTAATGAAAAGAAGCGGCTACACTGATTCAAAGGACCGTGCTAAAAACGCGCTTTCTATGTTAAAAGGCGCCTATGCATACCTGATTATGACTGAAAACGAATTAATGGTGGCATTAGATCCACACGGATTAAGACCTCTTTCACTTGGTTCCCTAGGTGATGCCTATGTTGTTGCTTCGGAAACCTGTGCCTTTGATGTCGTGGGTGCGGAATATATTCGCGATATTCGACCAGGAGAACTATTAATAATCAATGATCAGGGGCTAGTGTCTGAACAATTTGCGGTAAGTTCAACAAAAGCGATTTGTACGATGGAATATATTTATTTCTCAAGACCGGACAGCAATATTCAAGGAATCAATGTCCACACCGCCCGCAAAAATATGGGTAAAAGATTAGCAATAGAAGTACCAATCGAAGCCGATGTTGTTACGGGTGTTCCTGATTCAAGTATTTCAGCGGCGATTGGCTATGCTGAAGAAGCAGGAATTCCTTATGAAATGGGCTTAATCAAAAACCGTTATGTCGGTAGAACCTTCATTCAACCTTCTCAATCGTTACGAGAGCAAGGGGTTAAGATGAAACTCTCAGCTGTTCGTGGAGTTGTGGAAGGGAAACGAGTTATCATGGTTGATGACTCAATCGTACGCGGGACGACGAGTAGAAGAATTGTTAATCTTTTGAAAGAAGCAGGGGCGACAGAAGTACATGTGGTTATCAGCTCCCCGCCTATTAAGAATCCATGTTTTTATGGGATAGATACATCAACAAAAGAAGAATTAATTGCCTCTGATAAAAGTGTCGAGGAAATAAGAGAACTTATTGGTGCGGATTCATTAACCTTTATCAGTGTGGAGGGCATGATGCATGCCTTAGGCCAAGAAGGCACGAATGGCTATTGCCTAGGCTGTTTCACAGGGAATTATCCAACGGAAATTTATCCAGATACACTCCAATATTATTATCAGAAGTAGGAAGGAGCGAGCAGCGTGGCAAATGCATATAAACAAGCAGGAGTTAATATCGAAGCCGGCTATGAAGCGGTAGAGAGAATGAAAAAGCATGTTCAAAAAACAGCCCGGGCTGGCGTCCTTGGCAGCCTAGGCGGATTTGGCGGTATGTTTGACTTATCCGCACTGCAATTAAAAGAACCTGTTTTGGTGTCAGGCACCGATGGGGTGGGCACGAAACTAATGATTGCTTTTTGGATGGATCAGCATGATACGATTGGGATCGATGCGGTCGCCATGTGTGTCAATGATATTGTCGTTCAAGGCGCAGAGCCTTTGTTCTTTCTAGATTATATTGCCTGTGGTAAAGCACAGCCTGAAAAAATTGAGGCAATCGTTAAAGGGATTGCGGACGGATGTGAGCAGGCTGGTTGTGCACTCATTGGCGGTGAAACAGCGGAAATGCCTGGATTATATAGTGAAAATGAGTATGACCTTGCCGGATTTACGGTTGGTGCTTGTGAGAAATCACAGCTTATCACGGGTGAAACTATTCAAGAAGGTGATGTCCTGATTGGCTTAGCCTCAAGCGGCATTCACAGCAACGGTTATTCATTGGTACGAAAAGTGTTTAATGACTGGTCGTTATTAGATTTCGTCGATGAGCTTGGCTGTACATTAGGAGAAGAGTTACTCAAGCCTACAAAAATTTATGTAAAACCGATTTTGTCCGCATTGAAAAAGTTCCAGTTAAAGGGAATGGCTCATATTACAGGCGGCGGGTTTATTGAAAATATTCCTCGGATGTTACCAGAAGGTCTAGGAGCCGAGCTGTATGAAAAAAGCTGGGAGATTCCACCCATTTTTAAACTAATCTCTTCCCATGGACAAATTGATTACCAAGAGATGTATAATATTTTTAACATGGGTATTGGTATGGTAATTGCTGTAAATCGTGAAGATGCAGCTGAAGTGTTAGAACACTTTAGACAATCTGGGGAAACTGCCTGCGAAATTGGCATTGTTACCAGTAATCAAGGAATCAACATCAAAGCTCAGGGTGGCCGCCTATGAAAAAGATCGCGGTGTTTGCATCAGGGAGCGGAAGTAATTTTCAAGCGATTATTGATGTAGTCGAGTCGGGCGACCTTGATGCAGACATTTCTCTTTTAGTTTGTGACAAACCGGGCGCTTATGCAATCGAAAGAGCCAAAACAGCGAAAATTCCAAGTTTTATTTTTAGCGCAAAGGATTATCCTAGTAAAGAACATTATGAAGAAAAAATTTTAGCTCAATTAAAGTCCTATGGTGTAGAATTCATTGTCCTAGCCGGATACATGCGTTTGATTGGTCCTAAATTGTTAGCCGAGTATAAGGGAAGAATCGTCAATGTCCACCCATCCCTGCTTCCAGCCTTTCCAGGGAAGGATGCAATCGGGCAGGCATTGGCCGCTCAAGTGAAGTGGAGCGGAATTACTATCCATTTTGTTGATGAGGGAATGGATACAGGTCCCATTATCGTTCAGGAACGGGTTCGTATTGAAGAAAATGAGACAAGAGAGAGTCTGCAGCAAAAAATCCAGAAAAGCGAACATAAGCTTTATCCATCCATACTTCAAATGCTATTGACACAAGGAGATGTAATCAATGACACAAAAGCGCGCGTTAATTAGTGTTTCTGATAAAAATGGAATTACTGACTTTGCGAGAGAACTAGTCAGCCTAGGGTTTGAACTAATCTCAACCGGTGGTACAAAAAAAGCTCTTCAAGAGCAGGGAATTCCTGTAATGAGTGTTAGTGATGTAACAGGTTTTCCGGAAATTTTAGAAGGCCGTGTAAAAACGTTAAATCCATTTATCCATGGCGGCCTGCTTTCTAAGCATGACAATCCTGATCATTTAAAACAGCTGGACGAGCACGGAATTCAGCCTATACAGCTAGTTTGCGTCAATCTTTATCCTTTCCAGCAAACCATCGCTAAACCAGATGTAACGGAAGCAGATGCGATTGAGAACATTGATATTGGCGGCCCATCAATGCTGCGCGCTTCAGCTAAAAACCATCAATATTTAACAGTTGTCGTTGATCCTGCCGATTACGCAACGGTTATTGAGGAGTTAAAAGCAGATGGTGCAACCACACTAGAAACAAGAAGAAAGCTGGCAGCTAAGGTATTCCGTCATACAGCCGCTTATGATGCATTGATTGCTGAATACATGACAAACCTAGCACAAGAAGAGACACCTGAAACCTTAACGGTTACTTATGACCTTAAGCAGACACTCCGTTACGGAGAAAATCCACATCAAAAAGCTGCTTTTTACAAGAAGCCACTTGGTTCGACGTTCTCGATCGCCAATGCGGTTCAGCTTCATGGAAAAGAACTTTCCTATAACAATATTAATGATGCGGATGCAGCTCTGCAGATTGTTAAAGAGTTTTCAGACCCAGCTGCAGTAGCTGTAAAGCATATGAATCCATGCGGTGTCGGAACAGGTGAAACTGGATTTGAAGCATTCACAAAAGCATTTGAGGCCGATCCTGTTTCAATTTTTGGCGGAATTATTGCCTTTAACCGGGAAGTGGATGCCGAAACAGCTGCAAAGCTTCATGAAATTTTCCTAGAAATTATTATTGCACCATCTTTCTCGGAAGAAGCGTTAACGATTTTAACAGCGAAAAAGAACCTTCGCCTGTTAACTATTCCATTTAATGATGCCAAAAAACCTGAGTTTAAAATGACTACAATAGAAGGCGGATTGCTTGTTCAAGAGCAGGACCGTTACACGTTGGAAGACGCGAATGTTACGATCGCAACAAAACGACAACCAACAGATGCGGAATGGGCAGCATTAAAACTTGGCTGGAAGGTTGTTAAACATGTGAAATCCAATGCTATTGTTGTGACGGCAGAGGATATGACAATTGGGATTGGCGCAGGGCAAATGAACCGAGTAGGAGCAGCGGAAATTGCCCTTAAGCAAGCCGGTTCAAAAGCAGAGGGAGCAGCCCTTGCATCCGACGCCTTTTTCCCAATGGACGATACCGTTGAAGCAGCAGCAAAAGCTGGTATTACAGCAATTATTCAACCAGGCGGATCAATCCGTGATGCAGATTCAATTAAAAAAGCAGATGAATATGGAATCGCCATGGTATTTACGGGCGTAAGACATTTCAAACATTAATTGGTTGGAGGGCTTTCGAATGAACGTACTGATTATCGGCCGCGGCGGTAGAGAACATGCAATTTGCCGAAAAGTAAGTGAAAGTGTGAATGTAGAAAAAGTATTTGTTGCACCGGGGAATGTCGGAATGACCGATGTAGCGGAGCTTGTCTCAATTGAAGAGTCAGCACATGAATTACTGCTTCAATTTGCCAAGGAAAACCGTGTCGGCTTGACGATTATTGGACCTGAAGTTCCTTTGCTTGAAGGTTTGGCCGACAAATTTGAAGCAGCTGGTTTGGCTGTATTCGGTCCGCGTGCTAACGCAGCCGAGATTGAAGGCAGTAAGTCATTTGCGAAAGAACTAATGGAGAAATATCAAATTCCTACCGCTGACTATGCTGTGTTCACTAACTATGAGGAAGCCCGTAACTATATCGAAGAAAAAGGGGCACCGATTGTCATTAAGGCAGACGGATTGGCAGCGGGGAAAGGTGTCACGGTTGCGCTTACGAAAGAAGAAGCGCTTTCGAGCATAGAGGAAATGCTCGTTGATGCAAAATTTGGGGCTGCCTCTTCTCGGGTGGTAATTGAAGAGTTTTTAGCAGGTGAAGAATTTTCATTGATGGCATTTGTAAATGGAGAAGTAGTCGTTCCACTTGAAATTGCTCAGGACCACAAACGGGCCTATGATGGGGACCTTGGTCCAAATACAGGCGGAATGGGAGCCTATTCCCCTGTTCCTCAGATAGGTGCGGAAACGATTCAAACGGCGGTTGAAACGGTCCTTCTTCCCGCAGCTAAAGCGATGGTCGAAGAAGGAAGAAGTTTTTGTGGAGTCCTTTATGCCGGCTTGATCAAAACTACATCTGGGCCAAAGGTAATTGAATTTAATGCTCGTTTTGGTGACCCAGAAACACAAGTTGTGTTACCTAGATTAAAATCGGATCTTGTTCAAGTCATCTTAGAATTATTAGCTTGTGAAACACCGGTTTTAGAATGGGATGATCAAACAATGATTGGTACAGTAGTTGCTGCAAAAGGGTACCCTGAGGCTTATGAAAAAGGGGCAGTGCTAACTGGATTGACTGATTTCAATTCCGCTGAGGTGTATACTTTTCATGCTGGAACCGCCAGAAATGAAGAAGGTGAGTTTGTGACTGCAGGAGGCAGGGTGCTTCTAGTTGGGGCGAAGGCTGAAAGCTTAGTGGAAGCACGTGAAAAAGTGTATCATGAACTTGAAAAGTTAACGTCACAGGATGTTTTTTATAGAAAAGATATCGGGGCAAAAGCAATTCACCCCGTGAAGAGTTAACGAGCTCGTCGTTTACTAGTTCGACGGATAAATGTATAAAGAAGTGCCACGATGCTGCCAATAATGGCAATTAAAACGAACGACATATCCGTTAGATACTCCAAAAACATGAATACTCAACTCCTATGAAGGGCTGACCACTGAGGGTCAGCCCTTTAGAATAACCGCTAATTCACTTTAAGTTGGATTATAAGGCAACATTTCCTCGCCATTTTGGCTAGTTAACCCTTCCATGCCGTCCATTGAATCCATTGCCTGATCGTGTTCAGAAATCATGCATTGGCATTTTTCAAATAAGGCAGTAAGGGGACAAAAGCGGACAATTCCTTCCGCCACCTTCATAGCCCCGCACATAGCAACAAATAAATAAGAATCGCGCCAAGGGTGTTTGACAAGCTTGGAGGTAGTCCAAGAAAGAATTGTTAATCCAAGGGTGATACGAATTAAAGCATTAATAATACTAATATTTGGTCTCACATTCATTTTGTTCACTCCTTCACAAAATATTTACCATTCTTAGCAATTCTTTAATGCGTTAAACAGCAAAATATGATAGTATAGTATCTAAAGAATTTATTGTAAGGGCTTTCTTTAGTGTTAATTCAACTTATTCTTATATAGATTAGACAGTTTTTTGAAAAGGGAGGAAGACGTATGCTAGAACAACGCTACCGCTGGAAAAATAAACACTTACGCATGCATGTTTCCATTTTAGATGGAAAAGCGTCTCCAACCATTTTATTGAAAAACGCCTTGTACTTAAATCAGACGTTTCGAAAGTGGTTGAGAGCAAATATTTGGATATATGAAGATCGGATTATTTATGTGGGCGAAAACTTACCAGCTCAACTTGAGAACTGTGAAATCATCGATTGTACCAATGAGATTCTTGTTCCCGGTTATATCGAACCACACGCTCATCCGTTTCAATTATATAATCCCCTAACGCTTGCAGCATATGCATCCCAGTTTGGGACGACAACATTAATCAATGATAATATGGCTCTTATTTTACATTTAAATAAAACGAAAGCGTTTTCATTGCTGAAGGATCTTCGTTCAATTCCAACAACGATGTTTTGGTGGAGCCGTTTTGATTCTCAAACTGAAATTTTGAATGAAGAAGAAATCTTTTCACATAGTAATGTTAAATCATGGCTCGAGCACGATGCGGTCCTGCAGGGCGGGGAATTGACAGGCTGGCCGAAACTGCTTGATGGCGATGATATGATGCTCCATTGGATTCAAGAAGCGAAACGGATGCGCAAGCAAATTGAAGGACATTTCCCTGGAGCTTCGGAAAAAACATTGGCAAAAATGATGCTGCTTGGGGCAGACAGTGACCACGAAGCGATGACGGGTGAAGAGGTATACAATCGCTTAATGCAGGGGTATATGGTGTCCTTAAGGCATTCCTCGATTCGGCCGGATTTACCAAATATATTAGACGATATGAAGCGTATGGGTATTGATGCTTATGATCGATTAATGCTAAATACAGACGGTGCTTCCTCGACTTTTTACGAG
The DNA here is from genome assembly GCF_042136325.1 of Neobacillus sp. KR4-4. Classification (NCBI taxonomy): domain Bacteria; kingdom Bacillati; phylum Bacillota; class Bacilli; order Caryophanales; family Bacillaceae; genus Neobacillus; species Neobacillus sp. KR4-4. Next base: position 40,954 of record NZ_JBHHJU010000032.1, on the reverse strand, counting down.
CAGGGAGTCACCGATATGACGATTCGTATTGCCATTGAAAAAGGTGTTCCAGTCATTGATGCCTATAATATGGCCACGGTTAATATTGCTCGATATTACAAGATTGAGCATCTCCATGGTACAATTGCGACTGGCCGGGTAGCCAATATTAACTTTTTAACGAGTATTGAGGATCCAACACCTAAATCCGTTCTCGCAAAAGGGAAATGGGTGAAAAGGGATGGAAACCCAATTTTGGATGCCTATCCTCCAATTACATGGGACGAATATGGACTAAAACCATTGGAAGTGGATTGGGACTTGACGTTAGATGATTTGCAATTTTCAATGCCCTTTGGAATCAAGATGGAAAATGCGGTCATCACAAAGCCCTATTCGATTTCAATCGATGCTTCAGGAGATGAATTATCATCGAATCATGATGAATGCTATTTTACCTTGATGGACCGAAATGGGAAGTGGAGAATTAATACATTATTAAAAGGATTTGCTAACAATTTATCGGCTTTGGCAAGTTCCTATTCCAACACAGGGGATATTATTTTAATAGGTAAAAATAAACAAGATATGCTTCATGCCTTTAATAGAATAAAAGAATTAGGCGGCGGTATTGTGATGGTTGAGAATAGTCACGTAGTTTGCGAGCTGCCATTAACTTTACATGGAATTATGTCAAACGTTCCGATTGAAGAGCTAATCTGCCAAGAAAAGCAGCTGCTGATTGAGTTAAGAGAGCGGGGCTATGGATTTTCTGATCCTATTTATAGTCTTGCCTTCTTTTCTGCGACACATTTGCCGTACATTCGGATTACTCCACAGGGAATGTACGATGTAATGAATAAAACAGTACTCTTTCCGTCAATAATGCGTTAAACTGTAAGTGAGTAAAGGGTTAAAGTGTGAAAGTGAAAAGAAAGTAAATAGGGGTGTTCATGAAAATGAAAAAATGGACTGTTTTCATGCTGGTTTTCCTGTTACTACTTTCTGGATGTAGTAACAAGGAAAAGGAAAAGAAACCTGTTGAGAAGGAAAAAACAGTGACACAAACAGAAACAGAGAAAGAGCAGCCAGAAGAGAAAACAGTTGCCCCCTATTCCTATCCATTAACCGGGGTGGGATCTGAAACAAGTACAGATACAAGAGCTGTAGCAGTTATGATTAATAACCACCCAAAAGCTAGACCCCAATCAGGTCTAACTAAAGCGGATCTAGTTTATGAAATTCTTGCAGAAGGGGATATTACACGCTTCTTAGCCGTCTTTCAGAGTGAAAAACCTAAGAATATCGGTCCTGTTAGGAGTGCGAGGGACTATTATATTTTCTTGGCCAAGGGACTTAATGCTCTCTACATTGCTCATGGATATAGCCCGGAGGCAAAGAAACTCCTTAATAGGAACTATATTGATAACCTAAATGGAATGGTCTATGACGGTACGCTCTTTAAACGTTCGAAGACCCGTAAAGCACCTCATAATTCCTATATTACGTATGAAAATATTTTAAAAGGTGCAAAGCAGAAGAAATATTCGATGGAAAAAGGTCCAGCCCCATTTACATTTTTGACAGAGGATGAATTGAAGAATATCACAGGTGCCGATGCAAAATCTGTGAAAATTAAATATTCAAATGGCGGCATTTCTAACTCCAAGTTTGAATTTGATGCAGCCACTGGCAAATATAAGCGGTTTTCAGGAGATGAGCAAACGGTCGATTTAGAAACAAAAGATCCTGTGTTAGTGGATAATATCTTTATTGTTGAAGCTAAGCATCGACTTATCGATTCGTATGGGCGTAGGGAAATTGATCTTGAGTCCGGCGGCAAAGCCTATCTGCTGCAAAAGGGGAAGGTTAACCAAGTGGAATGGAAGAATAAGAACGGAGAAATTGTTCCCGTCAAAAATGGCGCAGATGTTCCACTGGTACAAGGAAAAACATGGATCAACGTAATTCCAACCAATCCAGGTCTCGAGAAAAGCATCTCGCTTGATTAGTAAAGAACATTGCTAATTTATAAACATGTTGATTTTTGCGGAAAGCGAAGCTCCTGGAGTGAAAATCAACAGACATTTAAAACACAGTCAACAACTAAAGGAGTAATAAAATGCAAATTAATAAATTACGTGGAAAAGAACTTGACCAGTTATTTCAGGCAGTTCTTTCATTAAAAAATCTAGAAGAATGCTATCGTTTTTTTGATGATTTGTGCACGATAAATGAAATACAATCATTAGCACAGCGTCTGGATGTAGCAAGAATGCTTCGCGAAGGGAATACCTATCATAAAATTGAAACAGAAACCGGAGCCAGCACAGCTACCATTTCTAGGGTAAAGCGGTGTTTAAACTATGGAAATGATACCTACGAAATGGTGCTAGAACGTGTGAAAAATGAAAAAGTACAAACTGAACAAGAATAAACAAGCCGGAGAGACTGCTCTTCGGTTTTTCTTTTTTGGAATCTAGCTACAGCGCCTAGGGGCTCGGGTCATAAGCCCCTGGTCAAGGCACTTCCGCATTTTTATTTGGTTAAATTTAGATTTAATGTATTGTTTTTTTATCGATTCGGCTAGTGCTATAATGGTGTAATGGAATTGATGAGTGTGGGAGGATTTTTTTGATGTATGATTTTCGCGAGTGGCGGCATGTGTTCAAACTCGACCCAAATAAAGAACTATCGGATGATCATCTAGAAATCATTTGTGAGTCTGGAACGGATGCAATAATTGTAGGTGGGACAGATGGGATTACACTAGAAAATGTCCTCGATTTAATGGCGAGAATTCGTAGATATTCAGTGCCGTGTGTCCTTGAGGTTTCAACAATTGAGACAGTTACACCAGGGTTCGACCTTTACTTTATTCCAACCATCTTAAATAGCAGTGATGTCAAATGGATTACTGGACTTCACCAACAAGCAGTTAGGGAATTTGGTGAAATCATGGATTGGGAGGAAATTGTCATGGAAGGCTATTGCATATTGAACGAAGAATGCAAAGCTGCAAAACTGACAAATGCAAATACCAAGTTAACAAATGAAGAAGTAACTGCCTACGCCATTATGGCAGAAAAAATGTTTCATCTGCCCATTTTTTATATCGAATATAGCGGCAAATATGGGGATGTTAACTTGATTGCTGACGTGAAAAAGTCGCTTGAAAAGACGGTTCTTTTTTATGGAGGAGGAATAACATCGATTGAACAGGCTGCAGAAATGGCCAAGCATGCAGACGTGATTGTCGTGGGTAATGCAATTTATGAAAATTTTGATCTAGCGCTAGAAACCGTAAAGGTCAATCGATAGATCATTGCTTATATAGCTGAAAAACGTTATGATAAAAATAAGAACAAATGTTTGTATTGGTGGTGGATAATATGCAATATTTAAGTGATAAACTATTAAACGGACTGAATCCAGAACAGCAAAGTGCTGTGAAAACAACAGATGGGCCGCTGTTACTAATGGCCGGAGCCGGAAGTGGCAAGACTAGGGTACTTACCCATCGAATTGGATATTTAATTGTAGAAAAACGGGTGAATCCTTATAATATTTTGGCAATTACATTTACAAATAAAGCCGCTCGAGAGATGAGAGAACGGATTGGAAAAATGATGGGCGGAGCTGCCGAAGAAATATGGATTTCCACCTTTCACTCGATGTGTGTAAGAATTTTACGCAGGGATATCGACCGAATTGGTTTCAACCGGAATTTTACGATTCTTGATTCTACCGATCAGCAATCCGTGGTGAAAACCATTTTAAAAGAAAAAAATATTGATCCGAAGAAATTTGATCCCCGTGCGATTCTAGGGTCAATCAGTTCAGCTAAAAATGAGTTGATTGACCCGGAAGAATATAAGAAAGCAGGCGGAGGCTATTTTGAGGATGTCGTCGCTAAGGTGTACGAAGAATACCAAAAGAGATTACGAAAAAATCAGGCACTAGACTTTGATGACCTCATAATGATGACGATTCAATTATTCAAACGCGTTCCGGATGTTCTGGAATATTACCAGCGTAAATTTCAATATATCCATGTTGATGAGTATCAGGATACGAACAAAGCCCAGTATCTGCTCGTAAAGCAGCTGGCGAGTCGTTTTAAAAATTTATGCGTGGTCGGGGATTCAGACCAATCCATTTATCGGTGGCGCGGAGCGGATATTGCCAATATCCTATCGTTTGAAAAAGACTATCCGAATGCAACAGTTATATTACTAGAGCAGAACTACCGCTCCACAAAAAGAATCCTTCTAGCAGCCAACAAAGTGATCGAAAACAACCTGAACCGGAAAGCGAAGAATCTTTGGACCGAAAACCCAGAAGGAAACAAACTGGTTTATTACCGAGCCGACAGCGAGCAGAGTGAAGCGCAATTCGTTGCTGGGAAAATTAAAGAATTAACTCGGAATAATGAGCACAAATTGACCGACATTGCCATTCTTTATCGTACGAATGCTCAATCCCGTGTGATGGAGGAAGTCCTTCTTAAATCGAATATCGAATACTCCATCGTCGGCGGGACAAAGTTCTATGACAGAAAAGAAATTAAGGACATGCTTGCTTATTTACGCTTAATTTCGAACCCTGATGATGATATCAGTTTACGCCGAATCATCAATGTGCCTAAACGCGGTATCGGATCAAGCTCTCTCGATAAAATCGCCAATTTTGCTGATATGCATGATATATCCATTTATCAAGCACTTGAATCTGTTGAATTATTAGGACTAAGCCCGAAAATCACAAAAGCAGCTAGGGAATTTCGCGATTTAATTGGTAATTATACCAATATGCAAGAGTATCTTTCTGTTACAGAACTCGTTGAAGAAGTTCTAGATAAAACAGGGTACCGTGAAATGCTGAAGGCGGAAAAATCGCTGGAAGCACAAAGCCGTCTTGAAAACCTTGAGGAATTATTGTCAGTAACAAAAAGCTTTGAAGATGCAAGTGAAGACAAGAGTCTAGTCGCCTTTTTAACTGATTTGGCCCTTGTTGCTGATATTGATGCCCTTGATGAAGATACCCAAGAAAAGGTTGATTCGATTACGCTGATGACCCTTCACTCGGCAAAAGGTCTTGAATTCCCAGTAGTCTTCTTAATCGGAATGGAAGAAGGAGTCTTCCCGCATAGCCGTTCGTTGATGGAAGAAGTAGAAATGGAAGAGGAGCGCCGTCTTGCCTATGTAGGGATCACTAGAGCGGAGCAAACACTGTTCCTGACCAATGCTCAAATGCGGACATTATTTGGACGGACCAACATGAACCCGCCTTCCCGCTTTATTAAGGAAATCCCTGCGGACCTGATCGAGGGAGTTGAACTGGCAGAGAAAAAGCTGAGTTCGCCATTTGGATCAACTGGTAAATCATTTGGTTCTGCGCGAAGCGCCTCATTCGGAATGCCGAAGACCTCATTTAGTACACCGGCTTCGGCAAGAAAACCAGTTATGCGGCCTGTTTCCGCTGCGTCTGCTGGAGGAGAGGAACTCGGCTGGAAGGTGGGCGATAAAGCCCAGCACGGAAAATGGGGCACAGGAACCGTTGTCAGTGTAAAAGGACAAGGGGAGGGAACGGAACTCGATATTGCTTTTCCGAGTCCGGTTGGAATCAAACGTCTGTTAGCTAAATTTGCTCCGATTACGAAAGCATAAATACCTAGAGAAAAATTCATGAGCCGCTCGGGATCGGCTCATGAAAATCCTTTTAGAAAGGACTGGATATATGGACCTTCAAACTGCAGAAAAGAGAATTGCAGAAATAAGCAGCCTGCTAAACCACTATGGCTATGAATATTATGTGTTAGACAAACCTTCCGTACCAGATGCTGAATATGACCAATTAATGCAAGAGTTATTGGAGCTTGAGGAAAAGTTCCCACAATTAAAAACAGCCGATTCCCCGTCAGTACGGGTTGGCGGGGCCGTACTCGATTTGTTTGAAAAAGTCGAGCACCGTACGCCAATGCTTAGTCTCGGCAATGCCTTTAATGAACAAGACTTAAAGGATTTTGACCGCCGTACACGTCAAGCGGTCGGTGAGGATTTTTCCTATGTATGTGAGTTGAAAATAGACGGTCTTGCTGTCTCTTTACGGTATGAGGATGGGGTCTTTATCCAAGGTGCAACCCGTGGAGATGGGACCATTGGTGAAGATATCACGGCTAATATAAAAACGATTAAGTCTGTCCCGCTGCGTTTGCGTGAAAATGTGTCCATGGAAGTACGCGGGGAAGCCTTTATGCCAAAACGTTCGTTTGAGGCCTTGAATCAGGCGCGAGCAGAACGCGGTGAGGAGTTGTTTGCGAATCCAAGGAACGCAGCGGCAGGGTCGCTGAGACAACTGGATCCTAAAATAGCAGCATCTAGAAGGCTGGATGTCTTTTTATATGGAATCGGTAATATAAGTGAAAGCAGTGGAATCGATTCACATAGCGAAGGTCTAGATTACCTAGATCGTCTCGGGTTTAAAACCAATCAAGAGCGAAAAAAATGTGCTTCCATTGATGAAGTCATTGAATATGTAAACAGCTGGGTGGAGAAGCGTCCGCATCTTGCTTATGAAATAGACGGGATTGTTATTAAAGTAGATTCCTATGCCCATCAAACAGCACTCGGAACGACTGCAAAAAGCCCGCGTTGGGCAATTGCATATAAATTCCCTGCAGAAGAAGTGGTCACTACCCTTTTAAATATCGAGTTAAGTGTAGGCAGAACAGGTGTGATTACTCCAACGGCGATTCTTGAGCCTGTTAAAGTGGCAGGAACAACCGTTCAACGTGCCTCTCTGCATAACGAAGATTTAATCCGTGAAAAAGATATTAAACTAGGTGACAAAGTCGTTGTTAAAAAAGCAGGCGATATTATACCAGAGGTGGTCAATGTCTTGGCAGATCAGCGTACGGGCGAAGAAGTGGAATTCCACATGCCAACGCATTGTCCGGAGTGTGAAAGTGAACTAGTCCGTTTGGAAGGCGAAGTAGCCTTGCGTTGTATCAATCCTAAGTGCCCGGCACAACTTCGGGAAGGCTTAATTCATTTTGTTTCAAGAGTCGCTATGAACATCGATGGCCTTGGTGAAAAAGTAATTAGCCAGCTTTTTGCTGAAAAATTGGTTGAAGATGTTGCTGACATTTATAAACTGACCCGTGAACAGCTGTTAGCCCTTGAAAGAATGGGGGAGAAATCTGCAACGAATCTAATCAAAGCGATCGAAATTTCAAAAGCAAATTCACTAGAAAAACTTTTATTTGGATTAGGGATTCGTCATGTAGGGGCCAAAGCTGCAAAGACGCTCGCGCAGCAATTTGGTACAATGGACAAACTTGCACAGGCATCTAAAGATGATTTACTAGCCATTAATGAAATCGGTGATAAAATGGCGGATTCGATTGTTGCCTATTTTGAAAAAGAAGAAGCAGTCGAGTTAATCAACGAATTAGCCGCAGCCGGTGTCAATATGGAATATAAGGGTGCAAGGCCCGTTGCTGCGGATGAGTCTGATTCCATTTTTGCAGGTAAGACAGTGGTTCTCACTGGAAAGCTCGAACAATTATCCAGAAATGAAGCGAAGGATAAAATCGAAGCGCTTGGTGGAAATGTGGCTGGCAGTGTCAGCAAAAAGACACATCTGGTTATTGCAGGTGAGGATGCAGGATCTAAATTAACCAAAGCACAAGAACTAGGAATTGAAGTGTGGGACGAGGAGAAACTCCTAGCTGAATTAAATAAATAAGAGGTGTATCAACGTGAGAAAATTCTCATTGCTCGCTCTCTCCCTTGTCTTTTTGCTGAGTGCCTGTGCACCAAATTTTGAGAAGCAAAATGAAACGGTGCAAACAAAGGAGAAAGTGAAAGGGAAGGCAATTATTCCAAAATATAATATTTCAGACAGCTATTATCGGACAATATTGCCGTTTGAACCAGGGGAAGCGCGCGGATTGGTCGTAAATAATATAAATACAAGATATGACTTAAACGAGTTTGAAATGGGCCTCATGCGAATTGCCCAAAATTCGTTTGATACGGAAAAATATTTATTTCGAGAAGGACAGGAAATTAAGGAAAAATACATCAGACTTTGGTTAAACCGTAAATTTACAAAAGCTCAATTAAAGGATGAAGGACTAAAAGAGGCTGAAAACATCGGGTTAAACCCGGTGAATACTGGTAAAAAGGGTGAACCGAGCTCGCCGATTTATTTAGCTCATATCTTAGAGCACGACTATTTAATAAAAAATGATAAAGGGAATGTAACGCTTGGTGGTGTTACGATTGGTCTTGCCTTAAATTCCGTTTATTACTATAAAAAAACAGCAGACGGGGATACCTTTGAGCAAAAAATTCCTCATTCAGAACTGGTCAGGGAAGGAAAGAAAATTGCCGCAGAAGTAGTGAAGCGCATGAGGAACATGAAAAACTTAAAGAATGTTCCGATTACGATTGCCCTGTTTGAGCAGGCAAGCAAATCATCTGTTGTTCCTGGTAACTTCATTACTTATGCCACTATCGACGAAGGCAGTGCCGCCTTAAACAGCTGGGAAAAGGTAAATGAAAAGTACTTTCTTTTTCCTTCCAACGAAGCAAAGAATGCACACCGTGATGACCTGACTGCATTTTTAAACTTTAAGCAGGATGTGGAAGAGTACTTTCCTAATTATAATGGAGTAATCGGCAGGGCCTTTTATATCGGAGATCAACTGCAGGATTTGAATATTAATATCCCGATTCAATTCTATGGAAAAACAGAAGGGATTGGCTTTGCTCAATATGTCACCGGACTTGTCATGGAACATTTTCCTAAGTATTTATCCGTTTCGGTAAGTGTTACATCAGTAGACGGACCAGAAGCCTTGATTGTACGCAAGGCGAATGAAACCGAACCATTTGTCCATATTTATCAATAAGATCCGGCATTATGCTGGTTCTTTTTTTATTTCCAAGCATGATAAAGAAACTAATCAAACGATTGATTAAATGTACATGGGGCCATAGTACAGCTGATTTTTTTTAGCGCCAACCCCATTAATTGAGGCCCCAATTTCGATTCGCTGATTAAACATGGAAATTCGCTGATTAAACCTAAGTATTCGCTGATTGACTACAGAATTCGCCGATAGGACCTAATAATTCGCCGATAGAACATATTTCTCTACGATTTCAGAGTAATTAGAAGGAGATGTACATGGAAAAACAACAAAATTTGAGGAAAATCACTGCCTTTTGTGCAAGGAAAGTCTTCTATTTTTTAGAATTGACTATCAATTGCTACAAAGAAAAGAAACATGTTAGAATGAAAAGTGGATTGTAAACGTTTTTAATACATAGGAGGTTTAAGAAATGGTCCAACCTTACAAACACGAACCCTTTACAGATTTTACAATTGAGGAAAACCGCCAGGCCTATCTAAAAGGATTAGAAACAGTTGAAAGTTATTTAGGTCAGGATTACGATCTAGTTATTGGCGGAGAAAGAATTAAAACTGAAGATAAAATCGTTTCCTATAACCCTTCCAATACGCAAGAAATCATTGGCAGCGTGTCAAAAGCCAGCCAAGATCTAGCTGAAAAAGCGATGCAAGCAGCCGTTGAAGCATTTAAAACTTGGAAAAAAACAAAGGCAGAAGTTCGTGCTGATGTACTTTTTAAAGCAGCAACGATCATTCGCCGCCGCAAGCATGAGTTTTCTGCTCTTTTAACAAAAGAAGCAGGTAAGCCATGGAGAGAAGCAGATGCAGATACAGCAGAAGCGATTGACTTCCTTGAATATTATGGACGCCAAATGCTGGCCATTAAAGATGGTGTGCCAGTAAATAGCCGTCCAAACGAATTTAACCGTTACAATTATATTCCACTAGGCGTGGGAATTATCATTTCACCTTGGAACTTCCCATTAGCGATTATGGCGGGTACGACGGTGGCAGCGATTGTAGCTGGGAACACGGTTCTATTAAAACCAGCTTCTACAACTCCAGTAGTTGCAGCGAAGTTTGTGGAAGTTATGGAAGAGGCAGGTCTTCCTAAGGGCGTCTTAAACTTTGTACCAGGCAGTGGTGCTGAAGTGGGCGATTATTTAGTTGACCACAAAGATACTCGCTTTATCAGCTTTACTGGTTCACGTGATGTTGGACTTCGCATTTTCGAACGTTCTTCAAAAGTGAACCCAGGTCAAGTATGGATGAAGCGTTTAATCGCTGAAATGGGCGGAAAAGATACGATTGTCGTTGACAGTGAGGCAGATCTTGAACTTGCAGCACAATCTATTGTTGCCGGTGCATTTGGCTTCTCAGGTCAAAAATGTTCAGCATGTTCACGGGCAGTCATCGTTGAGGATGTTTATGATACAGTCTTAAACCGCGTGGTTGAATTAACGAACCAATTAACGGTGGGTGACCCTGCAGAACAAGGAACATACATGGGTCCAGTAAACGACAATAATGCGTTCAAAAAAATCATGGAATACGTTGAAATCGGCAAGCAAGAAGGTAAGTTAATGGCTGGAGGCGAAGGAGATAATTCTAAGGGTTACTTCATCAAGCCAACTGTAATTGCTGACCTTGCTCCAGATGCGCGCATCATGCAGGAAGAAATCTTTGGTCCAGTTGTTGGATTTACAAAAGCGAAAGATTTCACTCATGCTATTGAAATTGCCAACAACACAGAGTATGGCTTAACTGGTGCGGTAATCACGACGAATCGTGAACACCTAGAACAAGCTCGTGAAGACTTCCATGTTGGTAATCTTTACTTCAACCGTTCTTGTACTGGAGCGATTGTTGGTTATCAGCCATTTGGCGGCTTTAATATGTCCGGAACTGACTCCAAAGCAGGCGGTCCTGACTACTTATTGCTTCATATGCAGGCAAAAACAACTTCTGAAATGTATTAATTTATAAAAGTGAAACCCCTTCTCGAGAACGAGAAGGGGTTTGTTTTTACTTTGCCACATCTATCACAAACGGAACGGTAAAAACTTTCCCATCCTGTTGAAACTGGCCCCACACCTTATAGATCCCCTTTTCAGGAAACACGGTCATAAAGGTGACCTTTGGACCGTTTCCTTCCGTTGTCATCGGATGGATGTGCAAATATTTTTCCACATCATCACTTATGGCAACGGCATGCCCCAAGGCGCCTAAATAAGGCTGTAAGTTTTTAATCGGTTGGCCGCTGGCAGCGTCACTTATTGTAAAATTCATGTGAACCGTCATTCCTGCCATCAAATGGTCAAAGGAAAGCGCCACTTTTTTTCCATCGACGACTTTGGTCAGCTTCTGATCAAGGACGAGGGGCTGCTCTTTTGTGGTCTTCCCCTCAATTTCGACCCAATGACTTTCTACGCTAGGGTCCCCTCCACCCTTAGGAGTAAATTCAGACAGAAGCATATAATCTCCGCCGGCAGGGAACTTTGTGGTAAAAGCAAATTCGCCTTTCCCCTTATAATTTGGATGGATGTGAGAAAAATAAGCTAAATCCTTACTAAAAATAAAGAGATGCATTTTTTTCTCATGAACCGTATCAAACGATTGAATTGGTTTATTTGATTCATCCTTAATGAACACTGAAATGGGTATTTCCTTGTTTGCGTTGGGATGATCCTCGATTTTCCATTCAGACTTTGTGGGAATGACATCAGTTGGAGTGGCACTCATTCCATGGTCCATCCCCGACGACTTCGGGACTCTAATCGGATTACAAGCAGATAAAAGTGCCATGTACAAAAGGGAAATAACGATTATGGACTTTTTCAGTTGGAATTCCTCCATTCATAAACAAACTTACTTTCTATAAAATACATTACCTAATTCAACCATTGCAAGAATTTTATGTAATTAGTAAGTTCCTTAGCATATAAATAATGATAAAATAGGAGTAGGCAAAAGGAAGTAAAGTATGGGGGATTATAGAATTGATTCCATTGTATCTATTTCACGTCACAACCGTCGAACACAGTGAAAGTTTACTGTGGACCTTTTTACTCTGTAATGTTTTTGTTGTTACAGCAGGGATTGTATTTATTTATAAATTATTTCGACAGAAGCCTGTTCGAGCCTCGGGAATAACGTTTGCAATTGCTTTAGCCATCAATTATATCCTAATTGCCATCTTTGGGGATATATTCGACCTGCTTGGATGAGGGAAAGAGGGGAGATGTTATCATTGAAATATTACCGTTTGTGGGTACTTGCCTTTCTATTGAAATTCATAGGATCTGCATGGGATGCTTCCTATCATTTTAGATATTTATTTGAGGAATACTCTATTCCCCATATTGTCAATACGATTGGATTTATCTTAGGGGCCTTTTTGTTATTACAAGAGTGGCGGAGTCCACACTTTATGGACCGATTTTCAAGGAATCTTATTACAATTGGATATGTTTTATTTCTAATTGGCATTCCCTTAGATTTTACGTACCATATTGCGTATGGAATTGATTTAACTACCTGGAGTCCGACTCATTTTATTTATTATATCGGAACGAGTATGATGATCATCGGCGTATGGCGCGGGTATTTTATCCATACGAGAGAAATTCAACCGTCATGGAAGTCCCTTCATACTTGGTTTGCGATGTATCTCCTTGAATGCTTAATGTTTCCGAATATGCAGCAGGAAAATGGTGCGATCTCCTATGATCAATACATTCATGGAAGGTCAATTGCTTCAAAAGAAATCCTTGAATTAATCTCAGACCCGGCCTCCCAGATTTTTGGCGGCATTCCAGAATGGGTATATCCGATCTATTCCATCCTAATGGTTGCTCTCCTACCGATTTTAATTATTCGCTTTTGCCGGGATTATACGATCCCAGTTATGGCGACAGCACTATATATCTTATTTCGATTTGTCGGAAAAGCCATTTTTTACTCCGTTGGTTACCCTACCTCCTATGTTCCAATCACGCTATTATTCATTCCATTAAGCTTCTTATTAATTAGAAAATACTCTCGATTAGCCGGGGTGGTGGGCAGCATCGCTTACTTTATCGCCCTGTATCTGATTCATATCTCAGGAATACTCATCACACCGCCGCTGGAATTATGGGAACTTGTTCCGGTCGCTGTCATTGGAGTACTGGTACCATCAATAAATTTATGGGTTAAACCATACCCTTTACAAAAAACAGAGAAAAAAGTTGTTTAACCAAAATAGCATACAATGTGTGCTATTTTTTTTTGTTTACAGCGAGATTTTGACAGTTATGTGAATTTATTCACAAGTTAAAGTTAGAATGTGACGTACTTCACAATTTTTATCAACACTAGCCTTTACAATGTAACTATAAAGAGTATCTTATAATATTTAAAAATATAGATTTAACATATAAGGAGCGATCCAAAAATGAAAAAACTAGTGATGATCGGGAACGGGATGGCAGGAGTTAGAACAATTGAGGAGATTCTAAAAGTATCTGCTGAACCCTTAGAGATCACAATTTTTGGCCAAGAGCCGTATCCAAACTATAATCGGATCAAACTATCAAATATCCTTCAAGGGGATATAAACTTTGAAGATATCATTATTAATCCAATAGATTGGTATAAAGAAAATAATATTCAATTATACACTGGCGAATCCATTGTTAGCATTGATGTGGACACAAAACGAGTAATTAGTCATCTTGGCCGGGTAGTCGAGTATGATGATTTGATCATTGCTACTGGCTCGAATTCTTTTATTCTGCCAATTGCAGGCGCAGACAAACAAGGTGTGACAGGGTTTCGTGATATCCATGATTGTGAAATGATGATCAAAGCAGCGCAGCAATATACAAAGGCTGTCGTCATCGGCGGAGGACTACTCGGACTAGAAGCTGCAAGAGGCTTGCTGAACTTAGGAATGACCGTTGATGTAGTTCATCTAATGCCGCATCTAATGGAGCGCCAGTTGGACCCAGTTGCATCCTCACTTCTTAAGGCGGAACTTGAAGGACAAGGCATGAATTTCTTAATGGAAAAAGAAACGGTAGAAATTCTTGGTGACGAACGTGTTACTGGCCTTCGCTTTAAAGATGGCTCACAAGTGGAAGCAGACTTGGTTGTCATGGCGATTGGAATTAAGTCGAATACGGAAGTGGCAAAAAACAGCGGCATCTATGTAAATCGCGGTATTGTCGTCAATGACTTTATGGAAACGAGTGTCCCACATGTGTATGCAGTCGGAGAATGTGCGGAGCATCGGGAAATTGTTTATGGTTTGGTTGCGCCTTTATATGAACAAGGAAAAATCCTTGCCAGCCGCATTTGTGGTGCCGAAATGAACCCATATGAAGGCTCTGTTACAGGTACTCAGTTAAAGGTAGCGGGCGTTGATCTTTTCTCTGCTGGAGAAATCTTTGAGGATGGTACAACCAAATCGATCATGATCTACAATGAGTACGAAGGTCTCTATAAACGAGTGCTTACTAGAAACAACTTGATTGTAGGGATCGTCCTATATGGTGACACAAAAGACAGTACTAGATTATATCGAATGCTGACTAAAAAAGAGGACATCAGCGGTGTATCAATATTCCATACCGAATGCACTGGTGAAGGCGGCACTGATGATGTGGCCTCTATGCCAAATGACGAATTGGTTTGTGGCTGTAACGGAGTCACAAAAGGTGCCATTGTTGAAGCGATTAAAACACAGGGATTAACTACTTTAGACCAAGTGAGCCATTGCACGAACGCCGGCCGTTCTTGCGGTCGCTGTAAGCCAATGGTTAGCAGTATTCTCGCATACACACTTGGAGATCAATTTGATGCAGCGGCAGCTCAAAAAACAAGTATCTGTGGCTGCACTACAATAAGCCGTGAAGAATTGGTGGCTGAAATCAAAGAAAAAGGCTTAACAAGTGTGAAAGAAGTCATGCACGTACTTGAGTGGAACAATGAGGAGGGCTGTACCAAATGCCGTCCTGCCATCAACTACTACTTAGGTATGATTCACATGGATGAATACAAAGATGATCGTGACTCTCGTCTCGTTAATGAAAAAATGCATGCTAATATCCAAAAAGATGGAACTTATTCTGTTGTCCCAAGGATGTATGGCGGGGTAACAACAGCAGCTGATTTGAAGAAAATCGCTGAGATTGCCGAAAAGTATGAGGTACCACTCGTGAAATTGACAGGCGGGCAGCGAATTGGCTTGTTCGGGGTGAAAAAAGAAGACCTGCCAGCCATGTGGGAAGAGTTGGACATGCCATCAGGTTATGCCTATGGTAAAACACTTCGTACGGTGAAAACGTGTGTTGGTGCACAATTCTGCCGCTATGGCACACAAGATTCGATGGACCTTGGAATTGAATTAGAAAAGAAATTTGAGCGCCTTGATACCCCGCATAAAGTTAAAATGGGCGTATCTGCCTGTCCGCGAAACTGCTCCGAAGCAGGCATTAAAGACATTGGTTTTGTCGGTATTGACGGCGGCTGGGAGATTTATGTGGCAGGTAACGGCGGCGTCGACCTCCGTGCAGGTGACCTGTTATGTACGGTGAAAACACAGGACGAAGTGATGGAAATGACAGGTGCTTATATTCAATACTACCGAGAAACGGCCAATTACTTGGAGCGTACGTCAAAATGGATAGAACGTGTTGGTTTAGAACATGTCAGAGAAGTGCTTACTAACGAAGAAACGCGAAGAGCTTTAAACGAGCGCATGGATAAAACATTGAAAAAATATATTGAGCCTTGGAATGAAGCGATTCAAAGTGTGGAAATCCAAGATAAATATTATGCACAACATACAATCAAGGTGGGGGAGTGATTCACTATGCTTCAAACAATTACTCGGATTCCAGTAGCAAACTATTCAAATATAAAAGTTCGGTCAGGCTATACACTTAAAATCGATGAAACCAATATTGCGCTTTTTAAAGTAACGAGCGGAGAAGTATATGCGATTGAAAATCGCAGTCCACATCCGAAAGGCGGCGTTCTTTCAGAAGGGCTTATTAGCGGCGAATATGTATATTGCCCCGTGTATGATTGGAAAATTTCTTTAAAAGATGGTAAAGTACAGGCACCGGATGAAGGTCAAGTGCGGACATTTAAGGTAGAATTAGAGGACGATATCGTGTTTATTGTCAGATAAGAAGGAAATGGGAAGGATTGCTGCAGGATGAAGACAGGAAAAGTATTTTTAGTAGGAGCAGGGCCAGGGGACGTACGTTTAATCACTTTAAAAGGCATGGAAGCCATTAAACAAGCAGAGGTCATATTATATGATCGGCTTGCCAATCCAAAATTGTTGGAATATGCTCCAGCCGATTGCGAACTGATTTACTGCGGAAAATTACCGAATCGCCATATTATTCGCCAAGGAAATATCAATGAACTATTGGTGGAGAAGGCGCTGGAAGGTCATCGGGTGGTCCGCTTAAAAGGCGGAGACCCTGGTGTGTTTGGCAGAGTGGGCGAAGAAGCAGAAGCCCTGGCCCAACATGAGATTCCTTTTGAAATCATTCCTGGTATTACATCGGGGATTGCTGCCCCTCTTTATGCAGGCATTCCTGTTACCCACCGTGAATATGCGGAATCATTTGCAGTCGTCACTGCCCATGATAAATCGAAAGAGGGAAAACCAGTGCTCGACTGGGAAGGACTGGCCCGCGGTGTCGATACGATCGCATTTTATATGGGCGTCGGCAACTTACCATTTATTTGCGAAAATCTCATCACGTACGGGAAGCCATCGTCGACCCCTGTTATTTTGATTCAATGGGGTACATTCGGCCGCCAAAAAACATTGCAAGGGACGCTGGCTGATATTTCTGAAAAGGTCGTAGAGGCTAAGTTTAGTAATCCGTCGATTATTCTGGTAGGTAAAGTCATATCCCTCCGTGAAAAAATCAGTTGGTTTGAAAAATTGCCCCTCTATGGCAGGCAAATTCTGCTGGCCCGTACAAGTGAGGGCTCTAGTGAATTAGCAAAAGCATTAATGGATGGCGGAGCTGATGTAATAGAGTTTCCAAAATGGAAAAAAACCGTGCTGCCGGTTGATTTAACCAAGGTGGCTTCTTACGAAAAAATTCTCTTCACTTCTCCAGAAAGTGTCGATGAATTTTTTACAGCGGTAGTCAATCATGGAGTTGATATCCGAACCATTCGTGCGGACTTCTATGGAGCTTCTCTTAAATCGAAAAATGCACTTAAGAAGCATGGCTTTATAGCCGCCCATGCAGAGGAGATGCAAGAATCCAGCTCATTGCTTATTGTCGGAGATGATAGCATTTTGAAAAAAAAGACGGATGCGAGAGACGTCATGGTGACTAGCAAAAAAGAGCTAGATGAGCAGTTTTTGCCTCTTTTTAAAAGAATGTTAGATGAAGCAGAGTTGAATACGATGATATTCCCGAGCAGTGCCTCGGTTGAATTGTTTATAAACGCGTTACGAGAGTGTGATTTGAACGCCTTTGAACTATTGAAAGGGCTGCAGGTGGTCAGTATGGGAAGACAAACGGAAAAGGCCGTTGTCAGTTCAGGCCTTCCTTCACACGGCATGCCGGCATTCGCAACGAAGGAAGCTTTGGTTGAATATTTAGCCGAACGACCTGTTGGGGAAGTGTAAATGGTGAAAACAGGCTATCCAGTGATCTTAAGATTAGAAGGGAAAAGCGTAGTGGTGGCAGGAGGCGGGAAAGTAGCTGAACGGAAAGTGGTTGGCCTGCTAGGAACAGGTGCTGAAGTGGTTGTTATCAGCCCGGATGCAACAGATGAAATCCAAAGGCTTAGTCATGAGGGAAGAATCATATGGAAACAAAAGACCTTCTCGGCCAGTGACATTGCCAATGCCTTCCTAATTTTTGCGGCAACAAATAGTCGGGAGATCAATCAGTCGATTCAGGAGTCAGCAGGTACCCATCAATTGGTAACTATTGCTGATGATCCAGATGGCTCCAATTTTCATGTCCCCGCACACGTTCAACGAGGGTCTTTGAGCATTGCTATCTCAACAGGCGGGGCGAGTCCAACCCTGGCGAGCCAAATTCGAGACCAGCTTGAGCAGCAGTTTGATGTTTCCTATGAGGGCTATCTTGACTTTCTCGCCTCGAAACGAAAATGGATTTTGAAGGAAGTAGCTAATCCAACTTTGAAGAGAGAACTTTTAAAATCTATTGTGAGTCCGGAGTTCTTAACTAGTGATCATCGGGAAGAGGATTTTATCCGATTATATGAAGCGTGTTGTAAAGAAACGCATAATAGCAATTAAAAGGATGTCTGCGGACGTTCTTTTTTTTATGGGGATTTTATCCTTTTGGTACAAGCCTTAGGTAGTTTTTACCTATTTTTATAAAAATTTTCAGAAAAGTAGTTCCATTTTTAAAAAGTGTGTTATATAATACAAAACGTAGATTGTTTCTGTATTATAACAAAGAGGTGATGTAGTTCATGTCGACGCAAACAACAGGTATTGAAGTGGTAGGGGCAATGAAAGCCCAGTACGAAGAGATTTTAACAGCTGAGGCATTAAATTTTATTGAAGAGTTGGAGCGAAAGTTTGGCGGACGAAGAGTTGAACTGTTACAGTACAGGCAAAAACGCCAAGCGGAAATAAATAATGGAACATTGCCCGATTTTCTCCCGGAGACAAAGCATATACGAAACGGGGACTGGACGATTGCTCCTTTGCCTGATGATCTCCAAGATCGCCGGGTAGAAATTACCGGACCGACTGAACGGAAAATGGTAATCAACGCTTTGAACTCGGGCGCAAAAGTATTTATGGCCGATTGCGAGGACGCCACTTCACCAACCTGGGAAAACATCGTCGAAGGACAAATCAACTTAAGAGATGCAGTTAATCGGACGATATCTTTTGAAAATGCCAATGGCAAGAAGTATGAACTAAAGGGCGAGACAGCCGTGCTGTTTGTGAGACCACGCGGCCTTCATTTAGAAGAAAAGCATATTTTGCTAGATAGCAAGCCTATTTCAGGAAGTTTCTTTGATTTTGGCATGTACTTTTTCCATAATGTGAACCAACTGCTTGCGAGGGGAACAGGTCCGTATTTTTACCTGCCAAAGCTGGAAAGTCACTTGGAAGCAAAGCTTTGGAATGATGTATTTGTTTTTGCACAAGAGAAACTGGGGATTCCGAATGGAACCATTAAAGCGACAGTATTACTAGAAACCATCATGGGTGCCTTTGAGATGAATGAGATTTTATTTGAGCTAAAAGACCACTCCGCAGGCTTGAATTGCGGAAGATGGGATTATATTTTCAGTTACCTGAAAAAACTGCGTCAACACAAGGATATTATTTTACCCGATCGCTCACAGGTAACGATGACCGTCCCGTTTATGCGTTCGTATTCGTTACTAACGATTCAAACCTGTCACCGCCGCAATGCACCAGCAATTGGCGGGATGGCTGCCCAAATTCCAATTCGCAATAACCCGGCTGCTAATGAAGAAGCCTTTGCTAAGGTTCGTGCTGATAAAGAGCGCGAAGCCCGTGACGGTCATGATGGTACATGGGTTGCGCATCCAGGCCTGGTCCCAGTTGCTCTGGAGGTATTTAACCGCGAAATGCCGATGGCCAACCAAATCCATACGAGTAAACAACAGAAGATTACCGTGACCGCTCAAGATTTGCTTGAGTCACCAGGAGGGACGATTACAGAAGAGGGAGTTCGTTTGAACATCAATGTCGGGATTCAATATGTAGCTTCGTGGCTTAGAGGCAATGGTGCAGCCCCGATTCACAACTTGATGGAGGATGCCGCAACCGCTGAGATTTCAAGGGCCCAGCTGTGGCAGTGGATTCGCCACCCCAAAGGGATTCTGAACGACGGACGGAAAGTCACAGTGGAAATGTATGAGAAATATAAACTGGAGGAATTAGAAAAAATTAAACAGGAAATGGGTGAACCGGCATTTGAGGGCGGCCGATTCGACGAAGCTGTTGAATTGTTTGATCGGTTGATTCTGAATGAGGAGTTTGCTGAATTTTTAACTTTGTCTGGGTATAAGCTTATCTAGTTTTAAAAATATACTTAATAGATTAATAGGGGGAATATGAAAATGACAAATTCAAGAGCTGCGCAATTACAAGAAAGCTGGGAAATGGATAGCCGGTGGAAAGGGATTACGAGGCCTTACACTGCTGAGGATGTTATCAAACTCAGAGGGTCGATTGATATTGAGCACACATTGGCTCGAAAAGGGTCCGAAAAGCTTTGGAAGCTATTAAATGAGGAAGACTATGTAAATGCGCTAGGTGCGTTAACCGGTAATCAAGCGGTTCAGCAAGTAAAAGCTGGGCTAAAAGCCATCTACTTAAGCGGCTGGCAGGTAGCAGCTGATGCCAATCTGTCTGGACACATGTACCCTGACCAAAGCTTATACCCAGCCAACAGTGTACCAAATGTGGTCAAAAAGATTAACCAGGCCTTGCAGCGTGCAGATCAAATCCACCATGCAGAAGGCGATCACTCAGTCGATTGGTTCGCCCCGATTGTCGCTGATGCAGAAGCAGGTTTTGGCGGCCAATTAAACTGTTTCGAGTTAATGAAAGGCATGATTGAAGCAGGTGCATCAGGCGTCCATTTTGAAGACCAGCTTTCTTCTGAGAAAAAATGTGGTCACTTAGGCGGGAAGGTATTGCTGCCAACACAAACAGCGGTTCGCAACCTGATTGCTGCTCGTCTCGCTGCTGATGTTATGGGGGTTCCAACCGTACTCGTTGCCCGGACTGACGCTAACGCAGCCGACTTAATCACCAGTGATATTGATATGAATGATGCCCCGTTTATTACGGGTGAACGTACAGGCGAAGGTTTCTTCCGCGTGAAAGCGGGGATTGACCAAGCGATCTCCCGTGGGCTGGCTTATGCGCCATATGCAGATCTTGTTTGGTGCGAAACGTCAGAGCCGAATCTTGAGGAAGCAAGACAATTTGCAGAAGCCATTCATGAACAGTTCCCAGGTAAGCTGCTGGCATATAACTGTTCACCATCCTTCAACTGGAAAAAGAAACTCGATCAAGAAACAATTGCAAAATTCCAAGTCGAGCTTGGTAAAATGGGCTACAAGTTCCAGTTCGTTACTCTTGCCGGCTTCCATGCTCTAAACCACGGCATGTTTGAGTTGGCCCGCGGTTATAAAGAGCGCGGCATGGCAGCATACTCCGAATTGCAGCAAGCTGAATTTGACAGCGAAAAATACGGCTACACGGCCACACGTCACCAACGTGAGGTAGGTACAGGATACTTTGACCAAGTTTCCATGGTTATTACAGGCGGGACTTCATCAACAACCGCATTAAAAGGCTCAACGGAAGCCGAACAGTTTACGGGCAAAAACTAAGAGTCGATCCTTCTCTCCTTTTTGGGGGGGAAGGATTTTTTGCTGGGTTCACTTTAGCGGTGATGGATGAGCTTACTGTCGGATAAGGAGTGGTTACTAGCGGATGGGGTGGGTTTACTGTGGATAAGCCAAGTTTACTAGCGGATGGGGTGGGTTTACTGTTGGATAAGCCAAGTTTACTGGCGGATGGGATCGGTTTACTGTCGGATAAGCCAAGTTTACTAGCGGATGGGCTGAATTTACTGGCGGATAGGCCAAATTTACTCTCGAATAAACTAATTCGCCCGCCATGGAACCCCCCTTTTTGGTATGGAACTTTTTTTAGGGTATCATCATAGTTAATAATAGTATTTATATGGAGTTGATTTATTTGAAAAAGCCAACCGTTGACGAGGTTTTACAGCAGGGAATCTATGGACCGCTACAAACAAAACCAGATGAGCGGCGGAAATTCTTAGGTACGCTCCGAGAGCGGATTGTCTTAGCTCTGACAAAAAGCCAAGTAGGAGAAGCAAACATATATCCCCAAGTTGAGAAGCAGATGAAGGAAAAACCGCAGTCCCACCTTTTCTTAAATGGAAATATGAGCTATGAAACCCTTTCGAAATATGTAAAGCTAGCCACAAAATATAAAGTTGAACATACTCTGGTGACCAATAAAGACCACGACTCGGAAATCGGCTTAGTATTAGCCATGGACCACGCAATTGATAAGGAAGATATATATATTACTAACAAGGAACCAAATATAATCAAGGATGAAGGTAAAAAGAGCAAGGGATTCTTTTCAAAATTATTTAACCGCTGAAACGATGGTCCTCATGTAGTAGTCATGAGGACCAAAAGCAACGTCCCAGAGAACAAACTATTTTTATCACTTCACTTTTTTCACTCAACTGCCACATCCACCGCAGCCTGCAGCTCAATCTCCACATTCCCCTGAATCGCCCGGCTGATCATGCAGGATGTCTCCGCCTTTTTGGCAAGCCTCACAGCCATCTCGACATCTTTCTTCGTTGCACCTGATTTCAGGACAAGATACGGTCGATGAATAATCTTTTTGTAGGTAAAAACCCCCTTGGTAACATCGACAATGCCCTCCGACTCCATTGTTAGGCTTTCCTTCATTAAACTGCTCCGTTCCAGCATCGCAGCAAGAGTGATAATATAGCAGGTCGCGGCAGCCCCCAGCAGCATCTCATCTGGATTTGTGCCAATACCAGGTCCATCCATTTCTGGCGGTATGGAAATCTTTGTGACCAAATTCCCTGCCTCAATCTCTCCAACATCGTTCCGTAAACCTGGCCAGTTCGCCTTTAAGTGAAATATATGCTCTGCCATTCTAAATTCCTCCAATTCCAGTTTTGACCCCACGACGCATAAAAAATATGGTAAGGTTAGTTTTGATATGTAATAAATGGAGCAGTGATGAATGAAAATTATTTATAAAATGACCCTTTTCCTAATTCTTTGTTTATATTTAGCGATTCTTTCGAAATTAATTTTGTTTAAATACATACCGTTATCTGAGATTATCAATCATTTCAACTTTACTTATGATGAATATCATTGGCGGTCGAATAATTTCGTCCCTTTTAAAACGATTAATTTTTACCTTTTCTTAGCGGACATCAATTTAATTATTCGGATTGAAAACCTGGCAGGGAATATCATCGGTTTTATGCCGTTTGGATTTATCTTACCATTGCTGGCGAAGAGGTTTCAAAAACTTAGCGCCGTCATGCTTGCCACCTTCGGCTTAAGTCTGGCATTTGAGCTCCTGCAGCTGATATTTGAATTCGGCAGCTTTGATGTAGACGATTTAATATTAAATACGCTGGGAGGAATCCTAGGGCTTTTGCCAATTAAACTTGTTCTTCTGTTCAGCCGCTTTAAAAAGAAGAATATGACCGAAAATATCAATTAAAAAACCACGGATGAATCCTTAAAACGATTCACCCGTGGTTTTTTCTTCACCCGTAACAGGAACGCTGTCTGCTAACAGTTGAATATTTTTGGTTACCTTTGTGCTATAGGTGAAATCACCATAACAGTACGGGTAGCGGAAATTATTTTTATTGCCGCCACATGTATAAATGGTCGGCTTTTCTTTTACCCGCTGGAGAGAAAATTCCTTCGCTAACGCCTCACTATGCTTCCCTCCATGCTGGGCTACAAAGTCAATGTAGCCAATTCCCATGTTATAGGACTGGATAATGGTCTGGAAATCTACTTTTTTCTTATTCCCATAACTGAGGACGCGCTGAAAATGTTTCACACCAACCTGAATACTTTTTTGCGGATCTGTTATTGTATTTCTTGCCAACCCTGCCGATTCGGACGCCTGCATAGGGTCCCCGCCTTTGCCGCGGCTTTCCTGCTGCATTAGAGCGACAACAACTGTTGTATGATTTTCGAGATGATATTTCGCTAATTCATCATGTATGAGGGGTTGATATTTTTTTACATCAGCAAATGGATCGTTATTCACTATATCAAGGGAGCCTTGTTGTTGAAAATAATTTTGGAACCAAGCTAACGCGCAAAAAAGGATGAACAGCACAAAAAAGGTTTTGAATTTCTTTCGTTTACGTTTTTTCATTCAGAAGCCCTCCCATCCATGACCATTATAAGGGAAGTTGCCAAGAAAGTCTGTGATAAACTTTTTAGAAAAAATTTGCATTATTAAGAGAAAAATAGACTGAAATTTCAAGAATTAGGAACAAAAATTCATTCCCTTGCCCATACTGATGAAGGAATCATTGCGGTGAAGCGGAAAAGTTTGGTATCATCATTAGTATTGATATGACAAGATGGAAGGGATAGGGGGTTATACTATGTCACGAATTTCAAAGGATCAGGTAAAGCATGTAGCCAATCTGGCACGATTGGCCATAACCGAAGAAGAAACAGACATGTTTACGAAGCAACTGGATGCGATTATTACCTTTGCTGAGCAGTTAAATGAATTGGACACGGAAAATGTGGAGCCTACATACCATGTGCTGGATATGAAAAATGTCTTGCGTGAAGATAAATCCAAACCTGGATTATCACGTGAAGAGGTACTAAAAAATGCACCTCTGCATCAGGACGGACAAATTAAAGTACCATCGATTATGGGGAAGGAGGATTAAAAGGTGAGTTTATTTGATTATAAAGTTTCAGATCTACATGAACTTTTTACAAAGAAGGAACTAAAAGTTTCCGATCTTGTCGATGAATCCTATAAGAGAATTGGACAAGTTGAAGATAAAGTTCAGGCGTTTTTAACATTAGATGAAGAGCGGGCACGTCTATCAGCGAAAGCATTAGATGAGAAAATCAATAGTGAGGCTGCCAAAGGTTTGCTATTTGGGATGCCGATTGGCTTAAAAGATAACTTAGTTACAAAGGGACTTCGGACAACTTGTGCGAGTAAAATCCTTGAAAACTTTGATCCGATTTATGATGCGACCGTTGTTCAGAAACTGCAACAAGCAGAAACAGTAACGATTGGGAAGTTAAATATGGATGAGTTTGCCATGGGGTCTTCCAACGAAAATTCCCATTACCAAACGACACGTAATCCATGGAATCTTGAGACAGTTCCAGGCGGCTCTTCAGGCGGTTCAGCGGCAGCTGTAGCAGCAGGAGAGGTCCTATTTTCGCTTGGTTCTGATACGGGCGGTTCGATCCGTCAGCCAGCTTCTTTTTGTGGTGTCGTAGGATTGAAACCAACCTATGGACGTGTTTCCCGGTTTGGTCTCGTTGCCTTTGCTTCATCCCTTGATCAAATTGGACCAATTACTAGAACAGTGGAGGATAATGCCTACCTGCTTCAAGCCATTTCCGGCCTTGATCCGATGGATTCGACCTCTGCAAATGTGGATGTACCAAACTTTGCGAGTGGTTTAACTGGTGATGTGAAGGGCCTCAAAATTGCTGTACCAAAAGAGTATCTTGGTGAAGGTGTCAGCGAATCAGTAAAACAGTCCGTCTTAAATGCCTTAAAAGTACTCGAGGGTCTTGGTGCAACATGGGAAGAGGTTTCCTTGCCGCACTCGAAGTATGCACTGGCTGCTTACTATTTGCTTTCTTCTTCAGAAGCATCAGCCAACCTTGCTCGTTTCGACGGAGTCCGTTACGGCTACCGCTCAAAGGATGCTGAAACATTAATCGATTTATATAAAAATTCCCGTGCAGAAGGCTTTGGTGATGAAGTAAAACGCCGGATTATGCTTGGTACATTTGCATTAAGCTCAGGGTACTATGATGCTTATTACAAAAAAGCACAGCAGGTACGTACATTGATCAAGCAAGACTTTGAAAATATCTTTGCAAAATATGATGTGATCGTCGGACCTACGACACCAACACCTGCTTTTAAAATTGGTGAAAATATTGAAGACCCATTAACGATGTACATTAATGATATTTTAACCATTCCTCTTAATCTTGCAGGCTTACCGGGAATATCAGTTCCATGCGGCTTTGATGGCGGGTTACCTTTAGGATTACAAATCATCGGCAAGTATTTTGATGAAACAACGATTTATCGTACAGCACATGCATTTGAACAGGCAACAGACTTTCATAAAGAAAAGCCGGAATTATAGGGGGTGAAGAAAATGGAATTTGAAACAGTGATTGGACTTGAGGTCCATGTAGAGTTAAAAACAGAATCTAAGATTTTCTCGTCGAGCCCAAATCATTTTGGGGCTGAACCGAATACAAATACAAGCGTGATCGACCTTGGCTACCCTGGTGTATTACCAGTCCTTAATAAAAAAGCCGTAGAGTTCGGGATCAAAGCAGCGATGGCGATTAATTGCGAGGTTGCTACTCATACGAAGTTTGACCGGAAGAACTACTTTTATCCGGATAATCCTAAGGCCTATCAGATTTCCCAATTTGATAAGCCAATTGGGGAACATGGCTATATTGATATCGAGGTAAATGGCTATACCAAACGAATTGGCATTACGCGCATCCACTTGGAAGAAGATGCCGGGAAGCTGAACCATGGCAAAGGGTATTCACTATGTGATTACAACCGTCAGGGCACTCCGCTTGTAGAGATTGTTTCCGAACCGGATATCCGCACACCTGATGAAGCTTATGCGTATCTTGAAAAATTAAAATCGATTATTCAATATACAGGTGTTTCCGATTGTAAAATGGAAGAGGGCTCACTCCGTTGTGATGCGAATATTTCCATTCGTCCCGTGGGACAAAAAGAATTCGGAACGAAAACAGAACTGAAAAACCTCAACTCTTTCAATTTCGTCCGCAAAGGTCTTGAATTTGAAGAGAAACGTCAACGAGAAGTGGTTGCTGCAGGTGGGAAGATCGAGCAGGAAACACGCCGTTTTGATGAAGCAACGGGGGCTACTCTGTTGATGAGGGTTAAAGAAGGTTCGGATGATTATCGTTACTTCCCTGAGCCGGATTTAATGGATTTGTACATTGATGAGGACTGGAAAGCCCGCATTCGTGCGGAAATTCCAGAGCTGCCGGATCAACGTCAAAAGCGTTATATAGACGAACTTGGACTACCAGTTTACGATGCAAAGGTATTAACGGTTACGAAAGAAATGGCGGATTTCTTCGAAGCGACCGTTAATGGCGGGGCGGATGCAAAGCTTGCCTCGAACTGGATCATGGGGGATGTTTCTGCATACTTGAATGCGGAACAAAAGGAACTTCACCAAGTAGCCTTAACTCCAGAAGGCCTAGCTAGCATGATTAAGTTGATCGAGAACGGCACGATTTCTTCGAAAATTGCTAAAACTGTTTTTAAAGAGTTAATCGAAAACGGCGGCGATGCGGAGCAAATTGTGAAGGACAAGGGGCTAGTTCAGATTTCCGATGAGGGTACCCTCCTTAAAGTCATTTCAGAGGTATTGGATGCGAATCCACAATCCATTGAAGACTTTAAGAATGGGAAAAATAAAGCTGTTGGCTTCTTAGTAGGGCAGTTAATGAAAGCTACGAAGGGTCAGGCCAACCCACAAATTGTTAATAAGTTGTTGCAGCAAGAACTACAAAAACGTTAATACGAAAGCTGGCAGAATACAGTCTGCCAGCTTTTTATTTTGGTGAGCAGAATTCGACATTCTTTTCTCGATTTCCCGGGAAAAAACCCATATGTTAAAAGGGCTTATCCTTTAATTAATCAAACGTTTGGTTAGTAAGGAACAATCGGGAATGGTGTCGATGCTTGAGAATTTCCCTATGGAAATCCTAGTATCGACACGTTTTTTCTTTTTTACGTAGAAAATGATAACTGGGTCGACAAAAAGTTTTCACAATATAAGGCTTTTACCCTTTATATATAAGGCTTCATGGCTAACTAATCAAACGTTTGGTTAGTTTGAAATGGTACTAATCAAACGTTTGATTAACTTTGCTATTAACCCCGGTATAATGGGGTTTTTTCAAAATAAACGCTGAAAAGTTTGTAGAATGATAGAAATTAAAAAGATATCATCGCACCGCGCTCATCAAAAGTGGCTGTAGGGTTCCAAGCAACTTCCCAGAGGTTATTTTCGGGGTCAGCGAAATAGGCAATCCGTCCGCCCCAGAAGACATCACTTGGCTCCCGCAGTATTTTTGCCCCTGCTGAGCGAATGGTTTCTATCGTTGTATCAACTTGTTCCTGTTGATCTACGTTTATGGAATAGGTCACCCCATGAAAGCTCTCAGGAGAGCGTGTGAATTCAATGCCGGCATCCTTTGCTAACTCGGCAATCGGGTATAACGAAAGCAAGACGCCCGCCGTTTTAAAGACAGCAAATTGGTCCGAGCTTATTTCCGTTTCCTCCCATCCTAACGTTTGATAAAATTTCCTAAGTACAGGCAAATCATATGCGCCAATTGTAAGCAAACTAACTCTTTGTGGAACCATGAGCAAATCCCTCCATAAAAAATGATTATCTATCTAATTTTCTCCCAATGACTCATATTATCCTTCAAACCGGGGAATAGTTGATAGTTTAAAGCAACGAATAAATGGTAAGATTTTAGGAAGGTGAATATCTAAAAAAGTGAGGTACACGGATGACCATGTATATTGCACTGCTGCGAGGTATTAATTAAATACGCTCGGATCAATGGGATCCGAGCGTATTATTATTTTTCGCTTTTTAACAAGCGAACACTTTCCGTAAATTCCTTTTCAATCTCATCATTTTTTCGATACGTCAGTAAACTCACAATGTAAGCGACAATAAGGTTGAAAACAAAGCCAGGGACAATTTCATAAAGCGTGTCACCAAGGCCGACATTCTTCCAAATGATAACGGTAAGCGCTCCGACGATCATCCCGAAAAGGGCGCCCCAATTCGTAATCTTTTTCCAGAATAAGCTTAGCAAGATTACTGGTCCGAATGATGCACCGAAGCCTGCCCAAGCATATGCAACGAGGTCTAAAATGGTGCTATTTTGCTTGAATGCTAGTGCAGCCGCAATGACAGAAACGAGAAGAACCGCCATTCTCCCTAGGAAGACCAGTTGCTTGTCCTTTGCATTTTTGTTCATGACCATTTTGTATAAATCTTCAACAAGTGCACTAGAAGTAACGATTAATTGGGAAGAAATCGTACTCATAATCGCTGCGAGAATGGCAGCTAAAGCAAATCCTGCGAATAGAGGGTGGAATAAAATTTGGCTCAATTCAATGAAAACTGCTTCTGGATTCTTTAAGATATGCTCCGGATTATTATGGAAAAAGGCAATACCAATAAATCCTGTAAAGATCGTACCAATAAGCGAGATAATCATCCAGCCCATTCCAATCCGGCGGGCGCTTTTTGTTTCTTTAATTGTTTTGATTGCCATAAAGCGGACAATGATGTGAGGCTGTCCAAAATAGCCAAGCCCCCAGGCCATTGCTGAAATAATGCCTAAAAAGGTTGTCCCTTTTAATAAATCAAGTTTTGTTGGGTCTATCGCGCGAATCGTTTCCATCGTTTCAGCAGGGCCTCCTGTGTGGAAGATACCAATTGCTGGAACAAGAGCAAGGGCGATCAACATCATTAACCCTTGAATAAAGTCTGTATAGCTTACCGCCAAGAATCCACCAAATAAGGTGTAGGCAACCGTAACACCGCCAACAATAAGAAGTCCGGTATGGTAGCTTGTCCCAAATGAACTTTCAAAAAAGACAGCTCCAGAAACCATTCCTGATGAAACATAGAAAGTAAAGAAAATAAGAATAACAATACCTGAAACAATACGGAGTAGTTTTGTGTTGTCTTTAAAACGGTTCTCAAGGTAGCTTGGAATCGTGATTGAATCATTGGCTACTTGAGTGTAAGATCGCAAGCGAGGTGCAACTAATAGCCAGTTAAGATAAGCGCCAATCGTTAAACCAACGGCGATCCACGCATCGGCTAAACCGGTTACATAAATTCCGCCGGGTAATCCCATTAGAAGCCATCCGCTCATATCAGCTGCCCCTGCACTTAAAGCAGTTACAGCGGGTCCTAAAGACCGCCCTCCAAGCATGTAGTCTGTAAGATTGCTAGTCTTTCGATAAGAGTACCAACCGATAAATAGCATGGCGGCAATATAGATTCCAATCGAAAGTAGTTGTAGTGATTCATTAGACATAGGTTTCCTCCTTGATTGTCTTATCGTAGAAAATATTTATAATAATATTTCCTATATATAAAATATTCTATCAACTATAAATTTCTAATACTAGTGTAAAAATATAGTTTTTTTGAAATAGGAAAAAATGCTTGTAGTATAACAACGGTGGGTATCCATAAGCAGTTCTATTGTAACAAGTTCTTAAAACGACTATCATAGGAGAAAATGAGAGAGGTGCAGAAAAAATGGATTTAAACCAATGGTTTCAAAAAGGATTGACTGTTGATGGGTACATAAATGCTATGACTACCAATAAAGAGGATATGCTTACGATCTATGAGGGCTTCACCTTAACGGAAGAGGATAAGAATCGGCTCGAGGCATTAAGGTCGCAAAACTTACGTGCGATTGTCCTATCAGAAGATTGGTGTGGCGATGCGATGCTGAATAACCCCATTTTGCTGAAAATAGCTGAAGCGGCTGGGATAGAAGTTCGTTTTGTACTCCGCGACTCGAATTTGGAGTTAATGGACCAATATTTAACCAATGGAACATCGAGAGCCATACCTATCTTTATTTTTATTAATGAAGAAGGGGATGAGGTTGGTGTCTGGGGGCCAAGAGCTCCTGAGTTGCAGGCTTTCGTAATGGAAAAGCGTGCTGCCTTGCCAGAAAAGGACGCAGAGGATTTTCAAGCGAAACAAACAGAATTGTTTAAGAGCCTTAGAGCAACCTATCAAAGAGATGCCTCCATTTGGCAAACCGTTGCCAATAGTATCCTGGCGACACTTTTAAAATAAAGGCTGTGTTAAAGGATAATGTTGATTTTAGCACCCTGTTGATTGGAGTGGAGGGCACGAAGACTCCTGCGGGAGTACGGGGCAGGGGAGACCCCGCAGGAGCGCAGCGACGAGGAGGCTCCCCGGCACGCCCGCGGAAAGCGAAGTGCCTGGAACGGAAATCAACAGACTAGTTTAACACAGCCAAAATAAAAAAAGAGGATCCCTAGGTAGTTATAACTGTCTAGGGATCCTTTTAATTACATTTTAAAGCCGCCGCCCTTTGGCGGGATGCGGTCATTGATCAAATTTTTATCATTTATTTTGGGCTCGATGCCCAAAATAAAATTGCGGATGTTGGAGCGATGCAAATAAATCAAGAATAGCGAGAAAAATATAAAGATAAGTTCCATTTCGATCTTAGAAGATACTAAAGAATAGATGAGAAGACTAATGCCAACCGTAATGGAGCCAAAGAATACATACTTAGTTATAAAGATAACTAAAAAGAAAGCAACATACGCGATGATCAGGAGATAGACATTGGCGATTAACAAAGCCCCGGCGGTGGTTGCGATTGCCTTTCCTCCTTTGAAGCCTGCAAAAATTGGAAAGCAATGACCAACAACAGCTGTGAGGCCAAAATAAAGGGGATTTGCGTCTAAGTTAAAGTACATGGGCAGTGATGCTGCCAAAGCCCCTTTTGCAATATCAATAATCAGGACGAAAATGGCAGATTTCTTACCAAGAACCCTTAGGGTATTGGTGGCCCCTGGATTTTTACTGCCATGTTCGCGGATATCCACTCCAAAGATCAACTTGCCCACAATCAAAGCTGTGGGAACGCTTCCGATTAAATAGGAAGCCAAAAGCAACAACCACAACATATGCATCATTCCCTTGGCTATTATTTTAGTAAAATTGCATTATTAATAGATTTTATCATATATCAGTGGTAGTATTTTGTTGAATTCTCAATTTCTGTAAAGAAAAGGGAGCATTTGAGAGATGGTATAGATTTATTTCGGCCAAGTTGCTAATACTTATGCAAGTTCTTGAGCAGATATTCCGGTGGCCTTAATGGGCCGTCTAGTTCTTCTATTGAGATGAAATACCTTTAATACCCATGAAAAGGATGATCGATTTGAGTCAGAAGCTAAAAATTCAAAAACCGAAAATGCCCTCCAATTTAACTCCATTTGATTATAACGATAGAGAAGATTCATATATTAACATGGCGATCATTAGCGACTGTTCGATCTCCCAAGAGGAGGTTGAAAAAGTGAGATTCGAAGAGGTGGTATTTAAAAATGTGACCTTCCTCGATGGATCGTTTCGCTTTGTTCAATTAACCGATGTGATTTTTGAACGATGCGATCTATCCAATGTGGATTTTACGGATGGAATCATCCATCGGGTCGAGTTTCGTGACTGCAAACTATTAGGATTAAATCTTGCAGATGCTACCCTTAGAAATGTCTTGTTTGAAAACTGCAATCTGAATATGGGTTCGTTTGGTTATGCCGACTTGAAGGAAATGAAGTTTGAGAATTGCTCCCTTCGCAGTGCAGATTTCTACGAAGCTAAATTTAATAAACTTGACTTTAAAGATTGCGATCTAGATGATGTGAATTTTACTGGAACGACATTGTCTGGTGTGGACCTGAGTACTTGTACGTTTAACCGTTTAAATCTATCACTGGATAGTGTGGCCGGTTGCAAAGTTTCTGCCGATCAGGCGATAGGATTTGCGAGGCTGTTAGGATTGGAAATTAAGGAGTAATCTCCTTTTATATTTGATAACACCGTGCGGGCGCTGCCCGCACGGTTTTTAGGTTCAATCTCATGGTATGATGAAGAGAATTGAAAAAAATTTTTTTAAAAATAGTGTAGGGGTAGGTTTCGATCCTCTCGTCTATTATGTAGAAACAAAAAAAAGAAAGGGGGAGAGAACGATTAATGATACAGCCTTAATAGAAAATGTGCTGGACGGCAGTGACCAGGCTTTTCGACTTTTGGTTGAGAAATACAGCAACGATGTGTTCCGGACCATCTTTGCTGTGCTTCGTGATCAAAAGGAAGCAGAAGATGCCGCACAGGAAGTATTTATGAAAATCTATACTTCTCTCCCCCAATACCAAAATCAAGGATTTAAAACGTGGATAACGCGAATTGCGGTTAATCATGCGATAGATGTAAAACGAAAACAGGTGAGAAGACGAGAGGAAGTGGCAGAAGACCTCGAGCAGCAGTCAGCAGGGTCGCCGAAAGACAGTGTGGAGGAGGAGATTTTCGAACTAGACCGGAGAAGGCTCGTTAGGAAAAAGCTTGATGAACTGCCCGAAAATTACCGTGATGTGATATACGGATTTTACATCGCTGAAAAGAGCTATCAGCAAATGGCTGACGAACAAAACGTACAGGTGAAAACAATTGAAACGAAGCTGTACCGGGCCCGCCATTGGATGAGAAAGAATTGGAAGGAGGATGATTTTTCATGAAGCATTACAGTTTTGAAGAGTGGTTGCAATACGTTAATGACGAAGTCAATGAGAAGACCAAAGAGGACTTAGAAAACCATTTATACACGTGTGATCAATGCCTTACCCAATATTTACTAGCTGTAGAAGCCGGTGAACCATCCCTTCCAACTCTCTCAGACAGCAGTGGCTTTACCGAATTGGTCATGGCAGAGGTTTCGAAGCAGAAAACTATGGTGCCTGACACCGTTAGAAACCTAAACACTATCTCAATAGTTCCTTCGGTGCCTGACACCAAAATTGACACCAAAATGAAGGAAAAACCTTTTTATCAGCAAGCGGTGTTTCATTATTTATTGGCCGCGGCTGCGACATTATTATTAACTTTTTCAGGGGTCTTTCAGTCGCTAGCGGCGTATGCGAATTCGATTGATAAGCCGCAAATTCAGGAAAAGAAGCCTTCGGTGACGGAGGGCGTTATTAATAAAACTTTTGCATGGATGGATTCACTAGAAAAAAAGGAGGCAAATAAGAAATGAAAAATCCGACAAAGGCATTGACCTTGTCCCTATTTCCGGGTCTTGGCCATATTTATTTCGGTAATATGTTTCGCGGCGTACTTTATCTATTGACTGTGATTGGATTAGCGTTCGTCACTGTTATTGGGTTATTAACAAATAACGAGGAAGTTGCTATCGTGACCTTTATGTTAGGAATATTCCTTTATCTTGTCAGTTTTATTGATATGGGGGTGCAGGTTTCCAAACATAAGAAGGCTCTGAAGTCAGTTAATCTAGAAGGGCAGCCGAACCAGGCTACCCAAGATTCAGAACGGTTTTATACGATTGTTCTATCATTTATACCGGGCTTAGGCCACTTCCAAATTGGATTAATGACCAGGGGATTAACGCTTTTGGCGACATTCCTAGGATTAGGAGTCATGGTCATATTTGTGACAGCCTTATCCAACCGAGCTGAATTTATGGTCTTTCTGGCCGCTCTCCCAATTATCTGGGTGTATGGATTTTTTGATGCCGTCCAGCAGGTAAACAAAAAACAACGCGGAGAGGAACTTGTTGACCGTACAATATTTGAAGACTTTGAGATGCGCCGTGAAGATGGTAAAAAGAGCAAATCGATTGCCACCTTTCTTGCCATCTTTCCGGGAGCAGGACATTTGTATCTTGGCTTACAGCGCCGCGGAATCCAATTAATGGCCGCGTTTCTGTTTTCTATTTATATTTTAGATACGTTACGACTTGGGATCTTTTTATTTTTAATTCCGATTATCTGGTTTTATAGCTTTTTTGATGCGATGCAAAAGGTATCAAGGTACGGCGAAGAAACGATTGAAGATGTCCCCATTATTTCGTATTTCATTAATCATCAAAAATGGGTTGGGATTGGCCTAGTCTTAATGGGGCTTTACTATCTCGTGATGAACGTCCTGCTGCCTGCTTTTTCATCATTCCTTAACAGGCTGGTGAATATCGATGTAATGTATTGGGTACAAGGATATCTTCAAACAGGGCTTGTTTGTATCTTATTGATTGGCGGGGGAATTAAGCTTTTATCTGGGAGCAAACAAAAACGGGAGGCAAAAAAGCATGAGTAAGTGGGGAAAAGCCATTGCTGGCGCAGCAATCATCGGATTGGGGATTGGGTTCCTTTTTAGAAAAAGAAAGGGTGGGATTGAAGCATGAGAACTTGGCGTGTTGGGACATTTTCAATGGGGGCCTCGCTTGTATTTCTTGGCCTCTTTCTCTTCTTTTCAAAGTTTTTGGGGTTAGAACTTGTCCAAGTGATGACGGCTTGGTGGCCGCTATTATTGGTCGTGCTCGGGATAGAGATTCTCCTTTACCTATTTTTGTCGCGACAGGAAAAGCCGGTGCTAAAGTATGATTTCCTTAGTATCTTCTTTGTAGGTGTCATCGGAATGGCGGGAATTGCATTTGCTATCGTCAGTACGACAGGCATCTTGGATAAAGCGGAAGAAGTGATGGCAAGGGAAGAGCGCTCGTTTGAATTGCCTGCTTTTTCCTATCAAATGAATGATAGTATCAAACGAGTGGTGGTTAGGACGGTTGACCATCAGATGACGGTCGAGTCCACTAATGAAAAACAGGTTTCGATGTTCGGCACCTATCGGGTGCAAACCTCCAAAAAAGGAGAACTTTTAAAAAATGCAGAGGATATGGTTTCCGCTAATCAAAAGGGGGATACACTTTATTTAAGCATGAAGTCACTTCCTAACGAAATTGGTCCATTCCATGCAAATGGAGAGGTTGCGGCGACACTGTTGATTCCAAATGATGTGAAGCTTGAAGTGATTGGCAGTGATAATTCACTTATCTTAAAACCACGCTCTCTTGTGAACGATTGGAGTATCGAGAGAGCCTCATCCCTTGCGATTAATGTACCCGCAAAAGGTAATTTAAAGATTGCTGCAGTGGGTGTAGGTGAGGTTAGAGGGAAAGATGGAGACTGGAAAGTGACAGAGGTGAAGACAGCTGATGGTATAGATAACGG
Source organism: Neobacillus sp. KR4-4 (assembly GCF_042136325.1). NCBI lineage: Bacteria > Bacillati > Bacillota > Bacilli > Caryophanales > Bacillaceae > Neobacillus > Neobacillus sp. KR4-4. Next base: position 5,295 of record NZ_JBHHJU010000032.1, on the reverse strand, counting down.
CCGGAAAGATGCTGTTTATCAGTCTGGTGCAGGAAAGTACCACATCAGTATTACGGATGCCTATGATATTAGTCTGCAAACGAATCAGTAAAAATCTTGAGTCTATTTTTGCAAATAAATAAAAAAACGTTATGATATAAGATGGATGTTTGAAGGTAATTTAGTATATACGCATGTCTTGAAGTTTGTAAGTAAGAATAATAATTGGTAGAATATTGAAGTGAGCGGATAGCTATTACCGATGTTGATTTCAAAAATAGGATGATGAAACGATGAAAAGAGCAAGACTGATTTACAATCCTACCTCAGGACGTGAAATTCTAAAGCGGAATCTTCCAGAGATTCTTCAAAAGCTAGAAATGGCTGGATATGAAGCATCATGTCACGCGACTACAGGTGCAGGGGATGCGACGGAAGCAGCACGGATAGCTGTTGAGCGAAAGTATGATATTGTTATTGCAGCTGGCGGTGACGGAACTATTCATGAAGTGGTTAACGGTCTCGCTGAGCAGGAATATCGTCCAAAATTAGGGATTATTCCTGCAGGAACGACGAATGATTTTGCCCGTGCTCTGCAAATTCCAAGAGAAATTGGAGCGGCAGTAGATATCATTACTAAAGGGGAAATGATTCCAGTCGATATTGGGCGCATCAATGATCGGTATTTTATTAATATTGCTGGCGGCGGTAGAATCACCGAGATTACATACGAAGTACCAAGTAAATTAAAAACAATGCTCGGTCAATTGGCTTATTATTTAAAAGGGATGGAAATGCTTCCTTCCATTAAACCGTCGAAGGTGTCGATTGAGTATGATGGGAAGTTATTTGAAGGCGAAGCGATGCTGTTTCTTGTCGGGCTGACCAATTCCATTGGCGGCTTTGAAAAACTAGCACCCGATGCCTCCATTAACGATGGATTATTTTCGCTTCTGATCTTGAAGAAGACAAATCTTGCTGAATTTATTCGGATAGCGACCTTAGCTCTTCGAGGGGAGCATATTCATGATCCAAATGTCATTTATACACAGGCAAACCGGATTAAAGTTCATGCGACGGAAAAAGTTCAATTAAACTTGGATGGGGAATTTGGCGGATTGTTACCGGCTGAGTTTGAAAACCTCTATCGCCACCTAGAGGTGTTTGTGCCACTTGAAGATATTCGCCCGAATGACCGCCCAACAGATTGGGAAGCAGGGAAAAGATATAGTTAAGAAAGTTCGTTCCATTGGGACGGGCTTTTTCTTTTAAAAGGACGCTATAATATTGCAATCAACAAACAGTTATAACAAAGCTTTTTAAAAAAGGAAAAAGTGTAAGATCCCTAGAATATTTTGTATCATGGGCGAAAAATGGTTGAAGAGCGGCGCAAAGTGAAGAAGTTAATAACATTAGGTTTTTAAGGAGAGTGAACTAATTGAATATTTTATTTGAAGAATTATTTGATGTTAACCAAGTTGGGAGGGCGAATACAAATAAACCGAATTTAGCTCGTTTAAAGTCTAATCCAACAATTAATAAAGAAGTGGCTGTAATAGGTATTGATTTCCAAAATGATTTCTTGGAAGAAGGGAATTTAGGTGTTGCAAACTCTTATCAAGACGTAAGAAACTTTGCCAAGTTTGTTTATGAAAATATTGACGTGATTGATGACATATTTATGAGCTTAGATATTCATCAGCCGAAGCAAATATTCCATCCTGCTTGGTGGATAAATGATAAAGGACAGCACCCAGAGTCCTTTACAGTTATTACCTATCAAGATGCGTTGGAAGGTAATTGGAAACCTATTTACCAAGAAAAGGAAAGTATAGAGTATCTACGTGAACTTGAGGCAGCCGGAAAGAAATCCTTAATCATTTGGAGTTACCATTGCCTCCAAGGTACATTTGGTGCCGCAATTGAAACGCAATTATCTAATTTGTTATTTGCCTTTTCTTTATACAAAGAGAAGGATGTACATTACGTGATAAAAGGGTTAAATCCTATATCCGAAATGTATGGGATTGTGAAACCCGAATATTCAAAAACAGATTTAACAGATAAAAATCTGCTAAGTCAATTGATGAATTATAAAAGGTTAGTTATTGGTGGAGAGGCTAAGTCTCACTGTGTTCTAGAGACGGTTAAACAGATTGTAGAAGAGTTTGAGAAGGTCAATCACAATGATTATATAATTTATGTTTTAGAAGATTGTACATCGTCCATAGCAGGTTTTGAAGAAGCTACAGAAGATGAATACAAAAAATTAGCTGCAAAATACCCAATCAAACTTACAACAACAAAAGAACTTAAGTTTTATTAGAGAAAGAAATCCTCTCTTGTGCATTCTTCTAAAAACAAAATGACCCACCTTTGTCCGCTTTGATAAGAGGCGTGGTGGGTTAGTAACATCTATCGGTTAGATTTTTTGTGGTAAGTATATGCTCGTAATTCCAGAATCACTTTATTCATCCTATCTCCTGTAAGGAATCCTGTTCTTTCCTATAAAGATTGTCCCAAAGCAAATAAATTTTTCTGCGGCCGTTTGCAATGTCAGGATTAAATTGGATGGCAGCGTTTTGACGGACAGTATGAACGTTCTTCATTGCCTGTTCAAGCTTTTCGTTGATAACAGTGCTACCTTTTCCAGCGTGTTTAGCAATCGAAATGCCGGCTGTTGTTCCTTGGGCCATGGCGATTTTCCCGCTTTCGATACCAGTGATATTTCCAGCAACAAATAATCCTTCGAGTGGAGTTTCCATTTTTTCAGAATGATGCGGAACATGTCCACCTAGTTCCGGAACGTATTCGAATGGGCAACCGGCAACCGCCGTAAGCTCTGCTAATGGATACAAGCCGCCTGCGATACAAACGAAATCGGCTTCATATACTTTTTCCGTACCTTTGATTACATTTCCATTCACATCAATATCTGCAGTGAGGACGCCTTCCACGTGCTCCTTGCCAAGAATTTCAAGAGCTGCTTTTCTAAGTTGCAATGGTGTGCCATTTACCTTAACACCGCTCTTTGGGAAAAACTTCATTGCTAATTTGCGGAATCCCTCATTCTTCATAAAGCGGCTGCCAAAACGCAACATTGCTGACGGAGCATGATGGGCTGCATTTAGAAGCGACTTCATGACTTCCTCTGGTTCTCCGGCATTTTTGCTTAGCGGGCTCTTTTCAGGTAAAACAATGCGTTCCACATTAATTCCAGCTAATTGCAGCTCGTTTAAAATCGCAAATGCTAGAATGTTTGCACCAATGATGATGCCTTTTTTTCCGACCTCGACACGATGTACATTGGTCATGACCTGTGCAGCGCCAATGGACATAACGCCTGGCAGAGTCCAACCTGGCACAGGAATTGGAAACTCAGCTGCACCAGTTGCCACTAGCACATAAGGAGCTGTTAGTGTTCCTATATTGGTATGAACATTCCATGAAACCTCATCTTTTTCTAGGTTGTATACAGAAACGCCGCAGCGGATATCTATTGATAGTTTTTGAGCTTCATTGTGCAGACGCTCTGATTCTTTTATTCCATTCCACCATTCACCAGACGGTTCCTGGTGTAATTGGCCGAGTAATCTGCCACCTGGTCTAACAAATTCATCAATGACGGTTACTTTTAAGCCATTTTCAGCACAGGATATGGCACCAGCTAAACCAGCTGGTCCAGCTCCTATTACGATTACATCTATCATTGCTTCTCCACCATCCTTTTAACAATATTAGGATGCTGTTTCCCACTGTTAATAACCATATTTTCCTTCACAACAGTTAAACAAGCTCTTACATTGGCCTGACCGTTTACATTTACACGGCATTCCATGCAATGACCGATATTGCAGTAGAACCCTCTTGGTGTTCCGCCTTCCTCATGAACACGCAGTGTTCTCACACCGTTTGCCAGCATGGCTGCTGCGATTGTTTCATTTTCATGTGCCTCATATTCTTTTCCATCAAATGATAAAGGAATCTTTTTTCTATCGTCTAATTTTCCTAAAATAGGATGATCTATAATTCTAGTCATTATTTTCACCTACTGTTCCAAAAGTTACAGGGCGAATTGGAGGCTGATATTTAAGTGGGATTTCGGCTTCTTTTTTATCCGGTACGACACTATCAATGATCCGATCGACCGTTACTCGGCAAGTACGTCCTCCGCAGAAACCCATTCCTGCTCTTGTTCTAAGCTTTAGTTCCCTGGCTGTGCATTGATATTCATCCGCTGTTGCGAAAAGCTGACCATAGGTAACTTCTTCACAACGACAGATCACAAGTGCTTCTTTGTTAGTCATTTGGAAAATCCCCCTCTTTAATTATATGTAAAAATATAATGCAAGAATCGTACCAACTTTGAAGCTCTTATTTAAAATTAGCCTAAGCCGAGACGTTTTAGACGATTGTAGAGGGTCGCTCGGGTGATTCTCAGTTTTTTCGCGCATTCTAATTTGTTGCCATGGGTTAATGTCAATGCTTTTTCAAGCACCTGCTTCTCATACTGGTCCATTTCCTCCTGAAGCGGCAAAATCTCTGTGTCCATTTCCATAGAGTTTTCCTGAGTGTCCTTATCAGCCCCAGCCGAGTGGATCAATCCCGAATGAAATGGTAAATATTCTTTTCGAATGACGCCATCTGTAGCAAAAACAACAAGACGTTCTACGACATTACGCAGCTCCCGGACATTGCCTGGCCAATCATATTGAAACAATTCCTTCATCACTTCCTGTGGAAACTGATGTATAGGGCGCTGATAGCGCAGTGAAAAATCTTTTAAAAAATAATGAATCAGTTCAACGATATCCTCGTTGCGTTCTCTTAATGGAGGAAGCTTTAAGCTGACAACATTGAGCCGATAATATAAATCCTCGCGAAATTGACCTTCTTTTATTGATTCCTTTAAATCCCTATTGGTTGCGGCAATGACCCGGAAATCAGCTTCCAGTTCCTTTTCGCCGCCAACTTTGTAATACTTTCTTTCCTGAAGCACTCGAAGCATTTTGACCTGCATGTCTAAAGGCATTTCGCCAACTTCATCAAGAAATAGAGTGCCGCCTTTTGCGAGTTCAATTTTTCCTTTTTTTCCTCTATGATCAGCACCGGAAAAGGCACCGCGTTCATAGCCGAATAATTCGCTTTCAAATAACGTTTCAGGAATAGCTCCGCAGTTGATAGAAATAAACCAGCTAATAGTTTGTCAATATTTTTCAATAAAAAATAAAATTTAGTCATGATATACTAAAATTATGCATGCCAAATAACCTTCCACTAACTGATGATTGGAAGGTTTTGTCTTATTTAACTAAA
>NZ_JBHHJU010000031.1:0-58810 GCF_042136325.1 Neobacillus sp. KR4-4 | reverse complement strand
TTAAAGTGGCTGGAGGAATTTTGTAGATAGGAATTTTTGAATATTATGGAAAGATATTTGTGGTTACAACCAAGAATCCTACGCTTAATTAGAGATATCTTTCCATAAACAAAAACTTTCGATAATTACCCTTATGTAAAGCTTTACATAATGGAAAAACCCATCTTTCGATAGGGTTAGGAATAGAAGCTTTAAATCAGGGCTATAAAGTGATTTTTACGACTATGGGAGATTTAATTCATACATTAAAGACAGAAGAAATCACGAGAAAATCGAAAACCAGAATGAAACGAATTCGAGAAGCAGACTTAGTAATTATAGATGATCTGATGTTTATGGCTATGGATAAGCAAGAAGCTAATATGTTCTTTCATCTAATAAATAACCTTTATAATCAAACATCCATTATTTTATCTTCAAATAAAGGTCCAAAAGAATGGGGTGAGCTATTAGGGGATCAAGCAATTACTACAGCCATACTGGATCGAATATTGCATCGAGTAGAAATTATTCATTTAAATGAAGATAGTTGGCGAATGAAACATCGAAAAACAATATTTGGCGATCAAAGTGTTTCAAATTAATTAGCAGAAATTGTGTCATTCTACTTGACGGTCACAAGTGTCCAGAAAGTTTAGTTCGTATATATAAATTATGGAGAGGTTAAAAAGTTTGTCAGATTCGTTACAAAAGTCTAACTTATATATATTAATTATATAGAGAGCTCTTTCGAGAGGTCTTATTTTTTTTACCCATATGTTGTACAAATACTACAATTTTAGGAGATTGATATAATATGACAAAACGTGATAACCTTCGAACATTCTCATTTGATGTTCGTGTAATTCAAGACTTTCTGAAGTATTGCAAAGAGAATCATTTAAATGCAAGCGCAATTGTTAATGAGTTAGTCAAAGATTATATGAAAGACAAAAGCATAGAGAAAAAAGACGTTCATGATTTTGATGAACTTTACTAAAGAGTAGCGAAAGCTGCTCTTTTTATTTTTGTTCGGAGGAGGAACCAGAATGGAGAAAATTGCTCTTAAAGCATTAGAAATCGAACTTAAGTTTTTCATTGGATTGTTTGTGATCGGCACAGTCAATTTCATAAATAGTTTGTTCAATTAATTTACGTTTTTCAAAAGACAGTAATAATAACAATACAAGAGGAGAATGGAAAAATGGAGGAACTTAAAATGAAAGCAAATGTTAGATTCGAAAGATATGACAAATTGAAAGCAGACTTTACTCAAGTTTCAAATGGAGTTTTCGAATTACTTAAAGGAAAAGCAACAGCTTATATGGTCTACAGCTATTTATGTCATAGATACAACGCAACAAAAAATTGTGCATTCCCTTCCATTAAGACAATTCAACAAGACTTAGGAATTGGAAGTAATAAAACAGTTGTTACAGCTATTGATCAACTTGAAGAAAAGAATTTAGTTAAAGTTCTTAGAAAGAAAGAATCAGCTAATAAAAACGAAGTTAATAAATATGTTGTATACATCCCGGTTGTTATTAATGCTCTTACTAAAGAAGAAGAAGAACTTGCACCAGAAGAATTTATTGGAGAGATAGAGCTTTAATCTATCTCTTTTTTTTGCAATCATTTAGTAGTGTAAAAAGTACACTTACCTAGTGTAATTTTTACACTTCAGTAGTGTAAAAAGTACACACTATTAATATTTAATAATAATACTTAATTAATAAAATTTATTTTATTACGTAATAAACTACGTTTATTACGTAAGGAAAAAACTTGGAGGAACTCAAAATGGAAAAATGTAAATGGATAGAAAAAGATCACTTATTATTTCAATGTTATGAAGACGGAAGTATTAAAGTTTGGAATACAACAACAGCAGAATTACCTTCAGTTCTAACTGATGAAGAAGATTTTTCTAAAAATGGCGGTCATGAGAATAATCGATATCTTTCAACTCATGGTCATTATGCTCATAGATTAGTAGCTGAAGCATTTTACGGACTAATCCCTAGAGGATATGTCGTCAATCATATTGATAGTAATAAGCATAATAATAATTTAAATAATCTAGAGATTGTTACTCATGCAGAAAATATTCGTCATGCTTTCGAAACCGGAGCCCATGACAGCTGGATTCTATCAGACTCAGAAAAAGAACGAAGAGTCATTAGACATGAAATGAAAACAATGAATAATTACTGGGCGATCTACGATAAAGACCTAAATCATATTCGTTCATATGAGACTCAATTTGAAGCAGCTCAAGCTCTTGGAGTCAGTCGACAAACAGCTAATAATTCTTTCCGATTAGGTAGGCCGATCTTCAGAAACTTCTATATCTGCATGCCGAGTCAAATTGAGAAGCTTAAAGAAAAATTAAATAAGTTGTAGAATTTTGTCCAGAAAGTACAACTTAAATATATTATTTATAGAGAGATAAAAGTTGATTTTTATATCAAAAACACTGTTACAAAAAGGGCTTTCGTATATATTAAATTATAGAGAGGTAAGTTGCGGAAACAACTTCCCTTATCACAATGCATGTCGCCTCCTTGTTTTACCTCGTCGGTTTGACGAGCTTTGAGTTCTTTGATTTGTGAATTTCTTTTATAGTGAGTCAGAGTTTACCTCATTTCTCTGACTTGCTGCATCCTTTTACGATCCGATCTAACTATTTTGGTTCCATGAGTTTCCTCCGATACTTCTTGTTTTGAAATAAATTAGATCGGATCGTAAAGAGATGCAGCCCTTGCTCAAGCTGCACCAAATATCTACGTCATCTAAAGACCACCATCGGAAGATGAAAGCCAGGCTACACAGTTAGTTTGGGAATAAGGCGTACCTTCGGGTACGTCTTTTTTATTTTGTGTTTGCTTGATTTTTTAATCAATTAATAGAAAGGAAGATACGATGGCTAAATTTTGGTTCGGAAAACCTTCAAATGAAGATAGATTTACAGCAACTTCTGTTTTTGTAAGTAGACCTCTTCCTACTGTCAAAGAAGAAGATGCATTAAAAATTCCAACTGTTAAGTCAGCAATCGAATTAATCAGTGGAGCAATATCTCCATTGCCGATCTATCTATATGAAGAAAATGAAACTGACAATTCGATTGAAAAACTGTCAGATGAACGTATTCATACTTTGAACTGTGAAGCAAATGATTACGATACTGCTCAGGTTCTGAAGAAGAAGATTGTTACTGATTACTTGCTTCATGGAAAAGCTTACTTATTTAAAGATGAGTCTGGTAAACTTCATCATCTTAAGTCAAGACATGTTCAAGAAGAGGCTTGGGAAGAAAACGGGGTCAAAATTGTTAAGAAAGAGTATACCTACAATGGCCTAACTGAAACTGTAATTTTAGAAGAAAATGAAGTAATCTTAATCGATTCCGGAACTAATGGATTGCTAGTTGATTCAGGAACATTGTTTTCGACAGCTATTGAACAGCTGAACTATCAAAATTCATTGATGCAAAATTCTGCTACTCCAGTTGGTATTTTGAAAGCTGCTTCACGATTAACTGAACCGGCGATCAACCGATTAAGAGATGCATGGCAAAGCTTATATTCTGGAACTAGAAATGCTGGTCGAACAGTAATTCTGGAAGAAGGAATGAGCTTTGAGAAACTCTCAATGAATCCTCAAGAACTGATGTTGAACGAAAGTAACAAACATCTAGTTTCAGAGATTGCTAGGGTTTTCAACATTCCTGAAAGCATGTTGAACAGTGCTGCTAACAAGTACGCAAGTAATGAAGCGAACTCGATTCAGTTCTTGCAAATTACACTGCAACCAATCTTGACTTCAATTGAAAGCGCTTTTGATAAAAAGTTGCTAAATCAAGAAGAGAAGCAGCAAGGTTACTTCTTTAGATTCGATACTTCTGAAATTCTTCGTTCTACTGAAGCAGAGAAGATTAAAGCAGTATCTGAAGGATTGAAATCTGGTATTTTCTCATTCAATCAAGCAGCACATAAACTCGATCTACCAAAAGTTGAAAAAGACTATCATTTACTTTCAATTGGAAATGTCATGAGACATGAAGATGGCACCATGGTTTACCTGAACTTTGGTGAACAAAGTAAAGAAGGAGGTACAACATCTAATGAAGATGGAACTAAGAACGACGAACCTCGAGCTATCGAAGTCTGATGGTGATTTAGTTGTTGAAGGTTATGTAAACAAGCCTGGCAGCTTAAGTCAACTTCTTGGAACAGCTAAAAAGTTCAAAGAAAAGATTGCACCAGGAGCCTTCAAAAGAGCCATTGAAAATCGATCTCGAGAAATTGATTTCCTAGCTGAACATGATAACAAGTTAGTCCTTGCTTCTACTCGAAACAGTTCACTTGAGCTACGAGAAGATGAGCAAGGTCTTTTTATGTCTGCAAAGATTTCACCAACAAGTTATGGCCAAGATTACTTCACTTTGATTTCTGAAGGATTGATTCAATCAATGAGCTTCGGATTCAGAGCCTTGAAAGATTCTTGGACAAGAGAAAACGGAGTTCATATCCTTACTGTTCATGAGTTGGAACTCTTTGAAGTGTCAGCAGTTAAAGAACCTGCTTACCTTCAATCAATGATTTCTGCTCGTGGAATCAATTTAGTTGAAGAAATAGACGTTCCTGAATTGGAACAACAAAATTTAGAAGAAGAAAGAGGAATGGATAATATGAAAAAAATCGAAAAACGTACAAGCACTGATTTTGCTGAATTCTTGAAAGATGGCGAAGTTCGTGATTTACAAACAACAGCTAATGGTACTTCAGTAATTCCTGAAAACGTTGCTGATCTTATTGTTAAGAAAATGCAAGAGACTTCTCCCGTATTTGCACAAGCACGTAAGTTCCCAATGAATAACGGTTCTTTAAAAGTTCCTTACGAAACTACTAACGCAGTAGCAACATTCGTTGGTGAAACTGATACTTTAGAAGAACAATCTTTAGGATTGAATCATGTAACTCTTAAGCAAAAACGTGTCGGTGCTGCAACTCGCCTAACTAAGCAATTAATCAACGAAATGGCTATTGACGCTGAAGCTTATGTTTCTGATCGTTTAGCTCGTGGTCTTGCTAAAGAAGTAGAGAAAGCTATCCTTGTAAACGGTGGCGGAGCTGATGCGGAAAACTTCTCTGGTTCAATCAAGCATGCTGCTGGTATTACAGAAATCGATTTAGGAGCAGGTATTGATGCTGCAATTGACATGGACCTTCTAGTTGATATGTACAATTCACTTCACCCTGACTTCTTAGATGGAGCAGAGTTCATCATGTCTCGTCCATTCTTCAACAAGGTTGCTAAGTTGAAAGATGCTAATGAACAATACTACCTACAAAATGGTATCGTAAACGGCAAAGTAACTTATACGTTACTTGGTGCTCCAGTTCGAGTTTCTGATGCTATGGAAGCAGGAGATACTTTAGGTCAACACCCAGTATTCTTCGGTAATATCGGTGAAGCATATGCAATCGGTATTCGTGGAGAAAAATCTATCCAACGTATTGCTGGTGACACTACTCAAGCATTAGCTGGTACAGTGTTGATCGTTGGAGACTTATACCTTGACGGTACTGTTGTGAATGCTCAAGCAATCGTTCGTGGTAAAGTAACAGCTTAATCTTTTATGTGAAATTATTCACAAATTAAGAAGTCAGAATCTTCGGATTTTGACTTCTTTTCTATTTCTAAAACTACTGAAAAGGATGATATACAGAATGGCAAAAATCACTGGTATGAACTGCAAATTGTACATCAAAGATGCAACAACTGGAAAGCTATTAGCTGGACAACGTAACGCAACTTTAAATAGATCGGCTGAATCTATTGATGCAACATCAAAAGACACAGCTGGATTCTGGAAAGAGTCTTTACAAGGTTTTAAAGAATGGTCAGTAGATGCTGATGGAGCATTTGTTGAATCTGATGAAGCTTATGGATTACTAGAGCAAGCATTTATCGACTCTACTAATGTAGTAGTTTATCTTCAATTGCCATCAGGTACTAAGTACGAAGGCAGTTGTACGATTACTGACTTTAGCTTAGAAATGCCATATGACGATTTAGTCACATACAGCATTAGTCTGCAAGGCAGTGGAGCGTTAAATATCGTAACTGCTTAATCTGTATAAGGCAGATAACAGTATGAGCAGTATAGCAGATATGTCTAATAGGCATAAAGCTGATATATCAGATAAGCATATAGCAGATATATCTGATAAGTATAGGAGACTGAGAGAGCTTATCTCTTAGTCTTTCTTTACTACTATTATATGAGATGGAAAGGAGTATCAATAATGCATACACTTGAGATGAATAAGAAGGTACGCTTCTTACAAGAGATTAGACATGAGATCGGTGATAACAACTTCCGTAGATGCTTAGCAAGAGTCTATACTCAACACTACATCACAGTGCTTGAATCAAACGAATTAAAGATTAGTAGGGAAGATCTTGTGTTTCGTGTGAATTGTATGTTACAAGAGCACAATGTAAAACCATTATCATACTACTTCTTTAGACAATTCGATTTGGTTGGAGTATTGAAGTAAGATTCGCTAGTTCGTTCACACACGATCGGACCAAAACAGACTCGCCTACTTTTTTGGCAAAAACGATCAAAACCACCAAAATAACGAGGTCAGGGGCGCGCACAGAGCCTGCTATTTTTATAAATTCTATTTTATTGTAAAAATATGTAAATTATGGAAGGAGAGATAGAATGGAAGCACCATCATATTTTAATGACACCGCAAGACGATTCCATGGCTTCATTATAGATGAGCTGCAGAAAATCAATCGTCTCCAACAGACAGACAAGCCAATCATTGAAGGACTTGCTTTCAACTTGGCAATGGTAGAAGATGCTCAGAAAACGATTCTGAAAGAAGGTTCAATTATGGATGGCCTTCATGGAAAGAAACTGCATCCAGCTGTCGATCTACTAAATCGTTCTCAAGCTAAAGTCAATGAAGCATACAAAATTCTTGGCTTAGATTCAGGTATGAGATTGAAGATTGAAAAGAACGAAGAAGGTAAGAACGACTGGAGTGACTTCTTATGATTTGGATGAAAATGGTCAAAGAACTTAAACCGAAAAATGAAGAAAAATTCGTTGAGCTGCTGAAAAGAACTCCATGCGATCCATTGATTTATGTGCTGAAAGTTGAACAAATGGTCGGAGTCAACGCCAATGATTACTACAAAATTCTAATGAAAAAGTACGAAGAAGAAAGTAATGACAAGCTATTCAAGGTTGCTCGTGAATACGAATACCTGCTTCGTAACGATCGAGATGGAAAGAAAGATTGGTGAATATGAAACAGTACAATTTCTTGTTGAACGGAAAATTGATTTATGTAACAGCCGAAAACGTAGAACAAGCAGAAAAGCTTGCTGAACTTATTTCGAAACAACTGGAGGAAGAAAAATGAAAGTAACTGAAATCGACTTAGCTTATGTTAAAGACTACTTAAGGATCGACTTTGAAGATGATGACAATATGATCTCTACAATGTTGGTTGCATCAAAGAGCTTCATCCAAAGTTATCTGAATAGAAAGTTCACTGATTTCGAAGAGATTCCAGAAGAATTCACAATTGCTGCTTTAGCTTTAGTTGCTCATTGGTATGAGAAACGTGGAATTCAATCTGACAAAGATACAGCTAAGGAACTTTCGTACGTGTTCTCTGGACTGTTGGATATGCATAGAAACTGGAATGCCGTTAGTACTCAATGATTCGGTCATGTCATTAAATTGATGTGGCCGACTATTTTTTTTAGCCGAAAACAGAACAGAATTCGAAGGAGTTTATAATAATTATGATGTATAATCACAAGACTTGGATTTGTCTACTTTCTTAATTTTTTATTGTTATATTAAAAATTAATTGATAAATTAGACATAGACGGAAATAGAAAGTTAGGGATAAAGTAATGAAGTTGGTCCGTACTAACATAAGAAATTTTAGGTCAATAAATAGTTGTATTGTACAAAATGGTAAAATTTCATCATTAGTTGGTGAGAATAATTCTGGTAAGTCGGCTATTTTGAGGGCATTAAATGCTTTTTTTAACTATGAAGAAGAAGAAATTAATTTCTTGAACGGTTTACATCAATATTCAAATAAAAGCTTGGTAAGGATTGAATTAGCTTTTGAGGATATTCCTGATAAACCAAATTTTCGAGATAAGATTAATAACGATGAACTTGTCATAAGGATGACTTATTCTTTTGCAACGAAAAAGAGGAAAATTGATTTTAAGAAAAATGGCGAATATCAGACTCTCCCTAATGATTTTATAAATTTAATAAAAGAAGATATTAATTATGTACTAATACCGCCCAATAGAGATCAGCGACAAGTAATTTGGGCTGAAAACGCACTAATTAGAATTGTTCTTGAAGAGTACTTAAAAAGAACTACTGCCAAAAGAGACAATTTTACACCAAAAGTGAAGGCTGCAGCTCAAAATTTAGAAAACGTAGCTTTTTCAAAAGTTGAAGCTGCAATCGAAAAATACTATTCATTAAACAAAAATTTTAATTTCAAATTGAATTATGATAGACAGATAGATTACTCTCTTCTCTTAAATGATATTACTCTCGATATTGAAGAAAAAGGTCATAGATACAATATAACTGAAAGTGGTAGCGGAATTCAGAGTTTAACCATTATCGCTTTATATAGGTATTTAGCTGAACTAAGACATAACAATATAATTTTAGGCATCGAAGAGCCAGAAATAAATTTACATCCACAGGCTCAGCGAGAATTTATTAAATCAATTAAAGATAATAATAGCGGCAGTCAAAATGAAATACAAATAATATTTACCACGCATTCTGCTGTTATCGTTGACCAATTAGATCATGATGAAATTATTCTTTTCCGTAAAGAACCAGACAGTACTAGAGGATTTAAAACATCTGGCTATCAAGTTCCAAAAAACTTTTGGGATAAACATAATCTCCAAGAATTTAAGTATTACCAATTTTATCGTTATAGAAATAGTGAATTCTTTTTTGCAAAATTTATTATTATTGTTGAAAGTAAAAATGATGCAGAAGTTGTAAAATTCTTATTGGGACAAAATAATGTTGATTTGGACTTATGTGGGGTAAGTATATTGAATTTAGACGGGATAAATAATTTGAGCTATCCTGTTTATTTACTACAATCCTTAAAAATTCCAAACTTTATTATTGTTGATAAAGATTTCTTCATTCCCTACTTAAACGCTAGCTTAGATAATAGTAGAAATGATTCTGGTTTCCCAAAATATAAGTTGGAGTATAAGGATACGCAATTGTTAAAAGATTTAATTCCAAAACAAGCAGATAGAGATAGGCTATTGCGCTTATTTGGGAGTAACCACAGTAAAGCTATGGATTTACTAGAAAAGTACAACATGTTATCAATGACTTATTGTCTCGAAATGGACTTAGTTGCATCTAAAACAGCAACCAAAGTATTTTATCAAGTTTTACCAGGTCCAAAAGTGGAGGAATCTGAGAAAACACAAAAAAACCTATTAATTACCAGAAAAAAACAAATAAAAAAATTAGAAAATATTTTAGAGGTTTTACAAAAGTTGGGGAATATGAACTTGCCTAATTCATATAAGAGAATTAAAAAGGTTCTAACAGCTAAAATTAAAGAGGCAAACTCCTAAACATTCTTAAAATATAAATCATACAACGCTGACCAAACAATGATATGTTGTTTGGTTTTTTTCAATATTATCAGAATTTAAAAATAAAATATCAATTTTATTTATGTATTTAAAATGAAAAAAAAGTAGTTGAGTTAAGTTAACATACTCTTGTCCTGCACTTTCTCCGATTTGTGCAGGATTTTTTTTATTTATTAGGCGTACTAATTTCCTCTATTTCTTTATTAATTCGATTCAAGTACAACTCATGTACACCAATCTTTCTTGAAAGATATTCAATATCTTTTTTCATATTCATAATTTCAAAAACAGCTTCAATTAAAAATTCACTATCGTTATCTTCATCTGTAATTTTTAATATTTCTATTACAAGATTATACCGATCTTCAGAGCTCATATTTCTAACTACCTTCTTAACTTGTTCATACGTTTCCATTAATAATTCCTCCCAATGTCATTTAATAAAATAAAAAGCTTTTATTCTTCCATATCAATTTCCATTCGAGGTAAATTGCTGTTGTTGTAGTGTCTGTAATATAGCTCTAAGAGTAACTTCCATCGTTCATCATTCGCCATTTCCTCAATTGCTTTCAAAACTTCATCAGCAGTTTTCATTTTAATCCTCCTTTCTAAAAAAATTATAACACCTCTCGTTTACAAATTAAATTCTCAAGATAGAAGTATTATGAGGTGATCAGAATGCTACCAACAAAAGAAGAACTTAAGCAGCATCTAACGGAAAAAATGACGAATCAAGATATTGCAAATATCTATGGAACAACTTTTCGGAAAATTATTCAACTTATAAAGAAGTATGAACTGGATCAGAATAAGTTAAGAAAGATTGATAAATTCATTGTTTATGAGCATTGGTTTAATGATGGAGTTATTTATGTCGGAAGTGGAGTATGGTATCGATGCAGAAGATATACTAACAGAAGGAACTTGGAACATAGAAATCTGATGGAACAAGGAAAGGTAATGTACAAAATTGTTGCTGAGTTTGATACCCAAGGGGAAGCAAGAAAAATAGAATCCCAACTTATTAAAAAATACAAAAATGAGGGTCAGGCAAAATTCAATAAGAAACGAGATTGACGACCAGTGTTACCTAAGGCATAATTAAAAGTAGTCTTGTGCATCATTTAATTTTGATATTGTAAAACCGTTGGTGAGGTTGGCTTAAAGGCACTTACTGAGTTCTATACGACTCAAAATCGTGTTCCGTGAGGAGTATCGGTTCGACCCCGATCACCGGTATCTTTATTTTATTACTTTTTCTTATCGTCAATTAGCAGTAGAATTGAGTTATATCAACGTTTTGAACGTCTATTTACAGTAATGTAAATAGGCGTTTTTTGTTTGTCTTTAAGTTATTCTTTGCTGTTTCCTTCATGACAAAATTACTTCAAATCGTGTTCAATGGTGAGGGTAAATATCGATATGGCATTTTGAAGTGTAAAATATCTTTGACACCCCATTTATCATATTTTATAATCAAGATGTAAAAAACCTTTTACACCTTATAAAATCTAAAGGTGGCTTAGTGAATGGAAAATAGAATTAAGGAGTACAGAGAAAAAAGTAGTCTATCTCAAGGGAAGTTAGCAGAATTATGCAATGTAAGCAGGCAAACGATTAACGCTATCGAGAACAATAAATATGACCCAAGTTTGCAGTTAGCATTTGATATCGCAAGGACATTGGGAGTCGCCATGGAAGATTTATTTATCTCTGAGATTGGGGGAAAAAGGAATGAATAAAACCAAAAGTATTATCGTTATTTTAGTCTTTATTGTTTTTCTATCCATTGTAGGATTTACCTTATACAAATGGGTTAGTTATGGAACTATAGATGCAGCTGGTATTTTCTTTAGTTTTCTAGCGTTAAGCTATTTTTTTAATTTGCTTAATTGGGGCCATCATGAAGGTGGTGGCGAGAAAGATGAATTAGACAGGCATATTGAAACCCAAAGTGCCAAAATAGGTTATTATGTTCTCATGATTTTATCTGGTTTAATATTGTTTATTTCTGAAGGAACAGGCAGTTTCAATGAAATTGATAATTATCCATTGGTTATAGTAGTGGGTATTACTTTTGTTACAGTTCCGATTACAGAATTTATATATTCTAAGAAATACAGGTAAGTATACTAGTACCTATCTAATTAACAAACGAATAACATTATTTAAATAGCACAATAGAACTTTTTAAGTTCAAGTTCATTTTAAATGAAAAGAAAGCTCAGAAATGTTGATATATCAATGTTTCTGAGCTTTCTTCGGTTTTGTCGGTCACCATAGAAAACAAACTTTGCAGCTTCTAATTTGATTCTTCAATAGGTCCAAATAATTGTTCATTCCAATGTAAAATTATGTCCTCTTCTAAGGAACGCTTATGTTGTTGCAATGCTTCAATTAAGGAGGAGAGGTCACGATTTTTTAATGCTTCAAACATATTATGATGATCTTTGTGTCTTTTTAAGCTATTTTCAAAAACTTCACTGTACCCAACTCGTGCTAGTGAAATTATAGGGTTAATACTGTCATAAATGTTTTGAACCTTATGATTCCTAGCATATTGCACCAATAATTGATGGAACTCCTTATCTAGTTTACTGTAAGACTCATAAGAAAAGGGCTGTACTCTCAATAGTGAATCCATTTTTTCAATTATTTGTTTCATATCTTCTATCTGTTCATCTGATAAATGCTCAATAGCTTGTGCTGCCGCCCATGTTTCAACCATAAATCGAGCATCGAGAGCCTCCATACAATCTTTGAAACGTAATTGGGTGATGTATGTTCCTTTTCTTGGAAATATTTCGACTAACCCATCATGTACCAATTGATTTACCGCTTCTTTTACGGGTGATCGACTTACTCCATATTTATTTGCTAATTCAATGATATCCAATTTTTCTCCAGGTGAAAAAATCCCGCAAATAATTTCATTTCGAAGTTCTTTATATACTTGTGTTGCAAGAGCAGAAGTATCAATCATTATAGTAAATTAACCTCCCAAAATTCATAGGTAATTTGCAATACCTAACATGTAACATGTCACACTATTAATAAATTATAGGGGAATTATATACTTGTAGTCAATTTCTTGTGTGAAAGTAAATTACAAAAAAGACAATAAAAAAGAATTGACTGATTATTTATTTTATTCTAACATTACCTTGTGAAATATGAAATGTGAAATGTTACATGTCACAAACTATTCATTTACAATTTTTAAATTATATTCGGGTTAGAAAATTTGTTTATACTTTTAAAATTGGGGGTATAATCTAAGGGAATATTTTCCTTTTTATGGGAATTATATGGCGCTTTACAATTGTTTTATAAAATTTCTAAAAATAAAGAAAATTAAAATATTGACAATTCGGAAAGTTAAAGATTAAGATGATGTTAGAGTTTTAAATAGTTATATCTAGTTTTATAATATAAAACTCCGAGACTAATTTTGTCTCTTGTTTTAAGTCCTATTATGAAAACTAAGTTTTATAATATAAAACTAAAGGTGGTGATAAATTTTTTTAAGTATAAATGATACCGCTTTCAAAAAACAAAAACCATTTTAATTGGGGGATGAGCGATTAAATGAAAAAGTTATTTTCAGTAGCGACTGGTGTAATTCTTAGTGCTTCTTTACTTCTTTCGGCTTGCGGGGGAGCAACAGAAAAATCGTCTTCCAATGAAGCTTCAGCCGGACCGGCTAAAACAATAAAAGTGGCAAATTATTTTGCTGAAAACCATCCGCAAAACGTTGCTTTAAGAGAAAAGTTCAAAAAGATTGTTGAAGAAGAATCAAAAGGAAGCCTAAAGGTTCAAATATACCCAAATAGTACGCTTGGAGCGGAAAAGGAATTTTATGATGGGGTTCGTAACGGGACAATTGAAATGGGCATTCCGGGCTTAATTATGCAAGCTGACATCCCAAAAATGGGTGTTCCAGAATGGCCATTCCTCTTTAAAGATTATGAGCATGTCAAAAAAGTTCTAAATGGAGAAATTGGTAAAGAACTAACAGCAGATCTTGAAAAACAACATGGTGTGAAACCGCTCGCCTGGAGTGCAAATGGTTTCCGTATGTTTTCTTCAAACAAGCCAATTAAGAGTCAGGATGATTTTGATGGACTACGATTAAGGATGCCAAACATCCCTAACTATATTACTCTCGGAAAACTTCTTGGCGCAAATGTCAGTCCGCTTCCTATTTCAGAAGTATTTACAGCGCTTGAACAAAAGGTTGTTGATGGCCAGGATAATCCAATTGCAACTTTGAGGGCTTCTGGATGGTATGAAGTGCAGTCGGATGTTTTAGAGTCAAAACATATGTTTAGCCCTAATATTTTCATTATTAACAGCAAGTTTTATAACAGCTTAACAAAAGAACAGCAAAAAATTATCGAAGATGCTTCCAAGGAATATGCAGATTATGAATTTGAACTAATGGAAAAAAGCTATGAAGATGATAAAAAATTCCTTGAAGAAAAAAATGTAAAGTTTAATACTCCATCTGATGAATTTGTAAAAGAAATGGAGAAAGCTGCCGAGCCTTTATATAAAGATATCTATAAGGAATATGACTGGGCAGAAGATTTGGTAAAACGAATTAAGGATGAGCAATAGAAAGGCATGCCCTTTCTTAAAGCTCTTCTTTATAGAGAAAGGCGGGAGGAAGATGGAAAAGTTATCAAATTACTTGGAAACGATGTTGAACATTTTTATGGCGTTTGCTCTTTCCTTAATGGTCATTCTTGTTTTTGGAAATGTTGTTTTACGTTACTTCTTTAATTCAGGCATAACATGGTCAGAGGAAATATCCCGCTATTTATTTGTCTGGTTAACCTTTTTAGGAGCGATAGGTGCTTTTAAGGATAAAGAGCATCTTGGAGTTGATATGCTTGTAAAACGTTTGCCAACCGGATTGAAAAAGGTAGCACTGGTTATCAGTGATTTATTAATGCTATATGTTCTTTATTTGGTCCTTGATGGAAGCTGGAAAATGACCTTGATCAATTTACATAGCAAAGCTCCTGCAACAGGTCTTCCGCTTGCTGCTGTTTACGGGACAGGGATTTTAGTCAGTATTTCAATGGGGTTAATATTAATCAATAATCTTATTAAACTCTTAACTAATAAACTGACGGATGAAGAATTAGTGCTAATTAATGATTCTGAAGAAATGATTGATTTCCACGAAAAAGACTTGATAAAGGAGGGAAAACAAGCATGATTGGTGTGTTTTTAGGTTCTCTGCTTGGGACGATGGCTCTTGGGATGCCAATTGCTTTTGCACTTTTATTGAGTGGCGTTGCATTAATGTACTTTCTTGGGATATTTGATAGTCAGATTATTGCCCAAAACTTAATAAGTGGAGCAGACAACTTTCCTTTGATGGCTATTCCCTTTTTTATGCTTGCTGGGGAATTAATGAACGCTGGCGGGCTTTCCCAAAGAATCGTTAAAATGGCGATGTCTATGGTGGGGCATATCAGAGGCGGCCTTGGTTACGTTGCTATCATTGCAAGTGTATTGTTTGCCAGCTTATCTGGGTCGGCTGTAGCAGATACTGCTGCACTAGGTGCGATATTAATTCCGATGATGGTAAAAAGCGGTTACGATGTTAATCGGTCAAGCGGGTTGATTGCGTCAGGAGGAATCATTGCACCAATAATTCCTCCGAGTATTGGATTTATAATTTTTGGAGTAACCAGCGGAGTGTCGATTACCAAACTTTTTATGGCAGGAATCGTACCAGGAGTCCTGCTTGGGGTAGGGCTTTGCGTTACCTGGGCGATTGTAGCCCATAAAGATCAAGTGACTGTACAGCCTCGAAAATCTATGAAAGAAATTTTGATTTCAGTTAGAAATGGTTTTTGGGCCCTGTTATTGCCTTTGATCATTATTGGAGGGCTAAGAGGAGGAATTTTCACTCCAACTGAGGCGGCTGTTGTTGCTGCTGCTTATGCGCTATTCGTTGGGATGGTGGTGTACCGTGAATTGAAACTCTCAGAGCTATTTCACGTTCTTGTGAGAGCAGCAAAAATGACGAGTGTTGTTATGTTTCTAGTAGCTGCTGCATTGGTTTCATCTTGGTTAATTACCGTTGCCAACCTCCCTGAACAAGTTATTACTCTTTTGGAACCGTTATTGGATCATCCATTATTACTTCTTTTGATGATTAATCTTTTAGTAATTATTATTGGAACTGCGATGGATATGACACCTACGATTCTTATCCTTACACCTGTTTTAATGCCTTTAATTGAGAAGGCTGGGATTGATCCAGTTTATTTTGGAGTCCTATTTATCCTTAATAATGCTATTGGTTTGTTAACGCCGCCTGTCGGTACAGTGTTAAATGTTGTCTGTGGAGTTAGTAAGATAAGCATGGAAGATATCATGAAAGGGATTTGGCCTTTCCTTCTAGTAGAAGTGGTCGTTTTGATTCTACTAATTTTATTCCCTGATCTTGTACTAGTTCCGCTCGAATGGTTTATATAACGTAAAGGGGATGTGGATATGGGTAAATTTAAAGTAGTCATTACCGATTGGGAATATGATGACCTTTGCTATGAAGAGCAGGTTTTTGAAGGGCATAGTGAAATTGAATTGGTCGGTGCCCAGTGCCGTACTGAGGAAGAAGTAATAAGTGCTTGCAAAGATGCTGACGGAATCATTAATCAATATGCACCTTTAAGTAAAAGAGTAATAGAATCTCTTGAAAAATGTCAGGTTATTACCAGGTATGGAGTGGGTGTAAATACAATAGATTTGGAAGCGGTTACGAAAAAGGGGGTTTGTGTAGCAAATGTCCCCGATTATTGTATGGATGAAGTTTCAGATCATGCATTAGCCCTTATCCTTTCCTGGACGAGGAAAATTGTGTTGGCAAACAACCAAGTGAAAAATGGAAATTGGGATTTTAAAGTGACAAAGCCTATTCAACGATTTAGAGGCCAAACTCTTGGACTGGTTGGGTTTGGCAAGATTCCACAAGCACTGGCTGAAAAAGTAATACCCCTAGGCTTTAATGTTATAGCAGCGGATCCATACTTTCCTGCCGAAGAAGCAAAGAAAAAAGGTGTTACTCTGGTATCTCTGGAAACTCTTGCTGAACAATCAGATGTTATTTCGGTACATGCCCCGCTTACACCAAGTACTAAGGGTATGATAGGCAAGGAGCTTTTTGCAAGGATGAAAAAAGCCCCATTGATTGTCAATACAGCAAGAGGTCCGGTCATTGACGAGCAGGCACTTATTGAGGCATTGCAAAACGGAAAAGTTTCTGGTGCAGCATTGGATGTTCTTGAAGAAGAACCAATTACCCATGACCATCCCTTTCTATCGATGGAAAATGTTATCGTTACACCACATGTAGCATGGTATTCAGAAGAAGCAGAAAAAGAAATGCGATTGAAGGCAGCAATGGGTGTTGTTGATGTCCTTATTCACGGCGAGTATCCGAAATATCTGGTAAACAAAGAGGTAAAAAAGCAATCAAGACTGGAAGAAGGCGTTTCATTAGAAAGATATGGCCAACTGGTTAAATAAAAGGGGGATAAAAAATGAAATCTTTGATTAAGAAAATCGGTGTAGGACTAATCCTGCCAAGTTTGCTCCTGTTAAGTGCATGTGGTTCAAGCTCAACTAGCAGCAGTACTAATGGTGAAGGAAAATCAAGCAGTATCCAGGAAAGAACCATCAAAGCAGGTATTGGATTAAATGAAGATCATCCAGAAGGGCTTGGATTGAAAAAATTTGCTGAAATTGTATCAGAGAAGAGCGGAGGAAAATTAAAAGTTAAGCCTTTCTACGCTGCAACTCTGGGTGATGACCAAAAAATGACTGAAGCACTTCAAGGAGGACTGCAGGAAATTACCATTCCATCCACTTCTCCTCTTGTAGGAATGATCAAGGAATATGGAATTTTTGACTTCCCATTCCTATTTAATAATGGTGAAGAGGCAGATGCGGTTCTAGATGGCCCTGTCGGCCAAAAGCTTCTTGATAAACTTCCGGAGCATGGGCTTATTGGACTGGGATACTGGGAAAATGGCTTCCGCCAGTTGACAAACAGTAAACACCCCGTTAAAACAGCGGAAGATTTTAAAGGCTTGAAAGTTAGAACGATGCAAAACGAAGTCCACCTTGCCGCTTTCAAGGATCTTGGTGCGAACCCTACTCCAATGGCGTTCTCCGAAGTATTTACAGCCTTGGAGAGCAAAACTGTTGATGGACAGGAAAATCCGCTTGCAACTATTAAGTCAAATAAATTCAATGAAGTTCAGGATTATTTAAGCCTTACAAAGCATGTTTACACTCCGTTTGTTTTCCTTGTTAGCAAGAAGTTCTGGGATGGTCTTTCTAAAGAAGAGCAAAAAATCCTGAAGGATTCAGCTATTGAAGCTGGAAAATATCAGCGCCAATTAAGCCGCGAAGAAGATAAGAAGGCAGTTGAAGATCTTAAAGCTGATGGCATGAAGGTTAATGAGGTTTCTGATGAAGAAAAAGCGAAAATGAAAGAAATCATTGCACCAGTAACAGAAAAGTTTGCAGAAAAGTTCGGAAAAGACTTGGTTGATGAGCTAAATGCAGAAATTGATAAGGTACGAAAATAGTTTAAATGATCCCGGGAGATGATGGGAAATGGAAATTATTAATGAGCTCTTGCGGGGAATTCCGATTCCTAAGATGGTAAAAGTCAGGCAAAAATTTCATGCTCCTGAAATAGAAAATGTGGAAGAAGCAGTCCGAGAAGCAATTGCCGAGGCAAAGGTAATGGCCCGGATCAAACCTGGAGATCTTGTAGCGATTGCAGTAGGATCAAGGGGCGTAGCAGACCTGCCAATTTTGGTAAGGGAAACGGCAAATGCGGTAAAAAATGCCGGAGGAAATCCTTTTATCGTACCTGCAATGGGCAGCCATGGCGGAGCCACAGCTGAAGGCCAGAAGGATGTGCTTGAGCAGCTGGGAGTAACGGAAGGAACAACAGGGGCCCCTGTCAAATCCAGTATGGAGGTCGTAGAGATTGGAAGGCTTGAAAATGGCCTTCCAATCTATATCGATAAACATGCTTATGAGGCTGATAAGGTAATTGTTATTAACAGGATTAAACCACATACTGCCTTTCGCGGGCCTGTTGAAAGCGGCTTGATGAAGATGATTACGATTGGCCTGGGAAAACAAAAAGGTGCGGAGGCGGCCCATGCGTACAGCTTTAAATATATGGCCGAGCATGTTGTAAAAATGGCTAAAATTGCAATTGCCAGGGTCCCTATTATTTTTGGGCTTGGGACGTTGGAGAATGCCTATGATCGACCGGCGAAAATAGTCGCCATTCCTTCTGAAGAAATTTTTACAAAAGAACCTTCATTATTGCTGGAAGCCAAATCGCTGATGCCAAGAATTATGTTTGATCCGATTGATGTTTTAGTTGTTAATGAAATTGGAAAAGATATTTCCGGCGATGGCATGGATCCAAATATTACTGGAAGGTATGCAACGCCTTATGCAAGCGGCGGCCCGAAGGTAACAAGGATCGCTGTTTTGGGCTTAACAAAAAAGACACACGGGAATGCAAATGGAATTGGAATGGCTGACATGTCCACTAAAAAAGTACTTGATGAAACTGATTTGGATAAAGGATATGCGAATGCCTTAACAAGTACCGTGATTGATGTGGTGAAGCTTCCAATGATTTTAGAGAACGAGGAACTGGCTGTAAAGGCAGCCATCAAAACGTGCAACGCCTTTGACTTAAGCAAAGCCCGGGTCGTAAGAATAAAAAATACACTTGATATTCATGAAATATGGATCTCAGAATCCCTGCTTGAAGAAGCACGACAGAATGAATTTATTGAGATATTATCTGAGCCTATAGAAATGGACTTATCGTCAAAGACTGCGGAGCAAGTATATTAAAAAGCAGTTTTGCTTTAGGTAAATGGAGGATCAATCATGACAGTAAAGTACCCCAATATCGAAAATAAGGTAAATCCTTATCGGGATAACGTCCAGGGCAAGGCAAATGAACCTATTTGTGTTGCGGGCTTATTGGACCGTTCCAAACAAATCCTTAGTACAGAAATGAAAGGGGTCAAGCCGGACTGGACACTTGAAGAAATTTATGACAGGCTTCATAACAATGCTCCGCGTATTGCCATAATTGGCGGGTCTCCTGACCATCCTGCGCATATCATGGATTTTCAGACGATTGCCAGGGCTGCCATTCGTATTTGGCAAAACGGCGGTGTTCCATTCCAGTTTTCGACCCCTGTTATGTGTGATGGAACTGCACAAAGCAACCAGGGGATGAGTTATTCCCTTCAGAGCAGAAATGCTGTTGCCCAAATGGTCGTAAACCAGATGGAAGCGCACAGCTACCATGGAGCATTTGTTATTCAGGGATGCGATAAACAGCCTCTGGGTGTTGTTTCTGCACTTGCACATCTGGACCGAATTAGAAGACATCGAAATGAAGCGCCATTTATTGCGACTTTTGCACCTGCCCATGTTCTAAAAGGAGGCACTATACCTGATTATCTTTTTGCAGAACTTGAAGAAGTGGCGGTAAAAGCAGAAGCTTCCGGTGCAGAGGATATTGCCTATGATTTAAGGGATGCATTAGCGTACATACTCCAATGTTCTTCTAACACGGCATTTCAGGGAGTATTAGAGAGGGCCAGGGAAAGAGGCATTATTTCCAAAGAGCAGCATGAAGATTATGAGAAAAGGCTTGCAGTTGCAACTTGCGATGGCCAAGGCGGTGTGTGTGCATTCAACGGTACCGGAAACAGTTCAAGACATCTTGTTGCTGGAATGGGTCTTGTCCACCCGGCATTGGAGCTTTTGACTGCTCCGCCTACGCAGTTTGAAGTAAACCAAGCGGTTGACTCACTTGCGCCTATGATAAATAATCCTGTATTCGGTGTTGCCAACATCATGGCAGCCAATATAAAGAATGCGATTAGAATTCACAGTGCTTCAGGAGGTTCCACGAACTTAATGATGCATATAGTTGCCGGGATGCTTTATGGCGGCTATAAATTTGATTTATGGGATTACGACCAGATACACCACGAAATTCCAATTCCAGATTTGTTCAATTACAGCCTTACCGAAGGGCGGGACATTTTTGCCCTTGCGATGCAATGCTGCAGCGGCCAAATCAAAGGGATGGAGACTTTGTTCTATGAACTTATTCAAAATGGCGTTCCCATGAATTTGGATGCGCCAACTGTTACAGGCTCAACCTGGGCAGAAAGGCTATCAGAAAAGCATAAATTGTACGCTTTAGGAGTAAAAGAGAATCCAATCATTTTATCAAAGCCAAGAAGGCTGTTTAGTGGAGTTGATGTCATTAAAGGCAATTTTTTTGAGAGTGCGGTGGTAAAAATTAGCGGGATGACAACAGATCAACTCGATACTTTCGACAAAAAAGCATCCTTCGTTCTTTTCTATGATAATGAAGAAACTGCCAATGAAAGCCTGTTGGATGAAAATCTTTTGGATAAGATTAAGAAAAACAAACAATTTAACTATGATTCTATGCTTGCAATGCTAAAGCAAAATGCCCTTGAAAAGTACGATCAATATAAGGCGCTGGAATATGATCAGCTATTTGAAAAGATGGTTGAGGAGGGCACTTTGAAAATATCGATTGTTGTGTCCGGGCAAGGGCCGGAAGCGTTTGGTATGCCTGAAATGTTTACACCTATGCAACATATTAATGCCAACAGAAAACTTAAACGAATTGCAACTCTTATAAGTGATGGAAGATATTCTGGTGTTACATATGGCGCAGCTATCGGGCATATGACGCCAGAAGCCAAGAATGGCGGAGGCATCCTTTATTTGCAAACTGGCGATGTTCTTTATCTTGAACTCCGAAGCAAGAAAATAGAGTTTTTGGATGAAACAGAATTCCAGAATGGAAGATTATCTTTCAATTTTGAAGATACAAAGAATGCAAGACAGGCGCTTGGAGAGCAGAGGCTTCTTAATATTCGCGAGCGTCAGAGACTTGTAGCAGCAAGCAATAGGATGGCAGGGCATACAGATGCAGCAAACGGTGTAGTACCATATGCTGTAGCGGAAGATGCTGTTTTTGATTATAAAAATGACGTCCTATTCCCTGTAAAGGAAGAATTGGCATAAGAAAAGTATATCGATGGGAGAGAGTAACTATGGAAAAAACACGAAAGTTCATTGAAAGTCTTGGATTCCCAAGTGGAGATCTTAACAGCCTGCCAGATTCACAGAAAACTTTTCCAGATGGGGCTCAATACAGAATCGAAATTCCAAGTGTCGAGGGACCTGCTGCCTTCAGGGAAGTCATTCAAGCATCCCAGGATTATGATGTAGAAATTCACAGAATTTCACAGGGAAGCGGAATCATGCTCTTAACAGATGACGAGCTGAAAGAAATGGCTGAACTAGGACAGGATAACAACCTTGAAGTTAGTTTATTTGTCGGTCCAAGAGGGACTTGGGATGTTACACCGATGTCCTGGGCAAGCGCTGGTAAGGTGATCGGGCTCAGGGTCGAAAGTATGGACCAGCTCGTATATTCTATTGAGGATATTAAGAGGGCCTGTGATTTTGGAATCAGAAGCATACTAGTTGCTGATGAAGGATTGCTTTGGCTGGTAAATGAGTTTAAGAAAAAAGGAGAGCTTCCTGAGGACCTTGTTGTTAAAATTTCCGTACAAATGGGGCAGGCGAACCCTGTATCCATTAAGTTGATGGAAGATATTGGAGCTTCTACTTTCAATGTTCCTACTGATTTAACTCTTGCCCGTCTCGCTGCAATCAGGCAGGCAATTGATATCCCTATTGATATTTATGTAGAAGTTCCGGATGATATCGGCGGTTTTATCAGGCATTATGAAATTCCTGAAATCATCCGTGTTGCAGCTCCTGTTTATATTAAATTCGGTCTGAAGAATGCACCAAATATTTACCCTTCAGGCACACATCTTGAAAAGACTGCAGTTGCTCTTTCAAGAGAACGGTTAAGAAGAGCGAAGATCGGGTTAGATATGATCAAACGATATGCACCGCATTTGAAGACCTCTAAAAAAGGAGCCATTGGCCTGGGAGTTCCAAAACAGGGAGTAGAAGTGAGGAGATAAAATCTTTCTACCCGTTTAAATAATACTGCTCAAAAGGGCAGAGTATGACATGAAGGTAAAACATGGTTTTACAATATAAAACAGGAGGGTTTTAAAATGAGAATCATTCGTTTCCTTGATAATAATTCACAAATTGTACTTGCTGCCTTAACCGATCAGGAAGAGGTTTACCCAATTCCTTTTAATGATTTTATGGAGTTGGTTAATTTAGCTGAAAAATCTGGAATTTCAACTCTAAAACTTGTTGAAACTTCCATTTCCGGCGTTACTGCGCTTAAAGAAAGGGTCGAAGATCTTCAACTTATCGTACCTATTGAAGCTCCTGAAGTTTGGGCCTCCGGCGTAACATATGAGAAAAGCAGGGATGCAAGAAACTATGAAGCTACTGGCGGAAAAGTCGATGTCGAAACTTGTTATGACAAAGTCTATGATGCAGAAAGGCCAGAAATCTTTTTTAAATCTACGGCTGCAAGGACAGTCGGGCCAAACACGCCTGTGTACTTAAGAAGTGATTCCAATTGGCAAATTCCAGAACCTGAAGTAGCTTTGGTCATTTCAAAGTCAGGCAAAATTGTCGGTTATACTGCTGGCAATGATATGAGCAGCCGCGATATTGAAGGGGAAAATCCTCTTTATTTGCCTCAGGCGAAAATCTGGAAACATTCCTGTTCGGTTGGGCCTGCTATCCGCCTGGCTGAAACAGTGGAGGATCCATATAATTTCCAAATAACTTGCCGTATTTATAGAAATAATAAATTGGTTGTTGAAGGAACCGCCAATACATCACAGTTAAAGAGAAGATTCGACGAACTCGTTTCTTTCCTGGAAAAAGATAATGAAATTTTTGATGGAACGGTTCTTATGACAGGAACATGCATTGTTCCTCCAAATGAGTTCACTCTTCAAGACAATGACCAAATTGAAATTGAAGTATCAACTATTGGTGTACTGTCCAATCCAGTAAAAGAACAGCAGCGAAGTAAAGAGGCTGTAAAATAATAGAATAAGTGGTATTTTACGAGTGAAGCGAAGTAATCTTACAATTCTACTTATTCTGTGTTTGGTGGTGTATTCATGGCAAGCAATTTAAAAACGGTAATGATGAAACCAATCGATAAGGTGGCCATTGCTTTAATGGCCATCCCACCCGATTCGGAAGTGGAAGTAACGTGCCAGGACAAAACTTTTAAAGTAATGATTTCAGAAGAAATAAAGTTTGGCCACAAGTTTGCAGTGGTTGATATGGAGCAGGGAGAAGAAATATTAAAATACGGCGAAGTTATCGGTCTCGCCACTAAAAAAATCCTTGCGGGTGAACATGTTCATGTTCATAACCTGGAAGGGATAAGGGGAAGGGGAGATAAGGTTGCAACTTGATCAAAACTTAACCTTCATGGGGTACAGAAGGCCTGATGGTAAAGTAGGGGTCAGGAATCATGTATTAATTTTGCCAACGATTACTTGTGCGACTCAGGCTGCACACCAGATTACCCAGCTTGTCCATGGAACAGTCAGTTTTATTCACCAGCATGGTTGTGCACAGGTGGGAGTTGATTATGAACAAACTTTCAGGACATATGTTGGTATGGGGCTTAACCCAAATGTCTATGGGGTAGTAGTGCTTGGCTTAGGGTGTGAAACACACCAGGCAAGAAGTGTTGCAGGAGAAATAGCCAAAAGCGGCAAGCCTGTAGAAGTTATTTCCATTCAAGATAGCGGTGGAACATTGATGGCCATTGCAGAAGGATCCAAAGCGGCGGCTAAAATGGTCCAGGAAGCTTCTGCACAAATGCGGGAGGTTTGCTATTTCAGCGAACTGACTATTGGTACGGAATGCGGGGGTTCGGATGCTTGTTCAGGAATTTCAGCAAACCCTGCAGTTGGCGTTGTAAGCGATATGATTGTCGAGGTTGGAGGGACTGCAATTCTTGCTGAAACAACTGAACTTATCGGTGCCGAGCATCTGTTGGCCAAACGGGCTACGAATGACAGAGTAGCAAAACGAGCTTATGAAATCATTGACATGATGGAAAAAAGAGCAATTTTAATGGGCGTCGACATTCGAACAGGAAATCCAAGCCCGGGTAATATAGAGGGCGGATTAAGTTCCCTGGAGGAAAAGTCCCTTGGTGCTTCAGCGAAATCCGGCACCAGCCCATTAACCGAAATCGTTGATTATGCCCAGACGCCTACTCAAAAGGGGCTTGTTTGGATGGATACCCCGGGCCACGATATTGAACAATTGACAGGGATGGCTGCTGGTGGAGCGCAGGTTGTTCTTTTTACAAGCGGAAGAGGGACACCAACCGGATCTCCTATTGTTCCAGTTATTAAGATTTCTACGAATACACCTATTTTTAATAAGATGAGTGAAAACATTGATATGAATGCTGGAACCATCATTGATGGCGAAGAATCCGTCGATGAAGTCGGCAAAAGAATCTTTCAAGAAATTGGCCAAGTGAGCTCAGGAAAACTGACCAAAGCTGAAATTTTAAAACAGCATGATTTTGGAATTTGGCGAATTGGCCCTACTTTTTAATCTATTTCAAATAAGAAGGAGAACAAAATGACTACACAAACACAAGCCAAAACATTTAAAAACTATATTAATGGAGAATGGGTTTCTTCCATAGAAAATAATACAGTAAAAAGCGTCAATCCAGCAGACAGGAATGAAATTGTGGGTTATGTATACCTTTCTGGAAAAGAAGACCTTGATCAGGCTGTTGCTGCAGCAAAGAGTGCCAAAACCAACTGGCGCAGGCTTTCTGGTGCTGCAAGAGGAGATTTCCTTTACAAAGCAGCCAATGTACTTGAAAGCCGTTTAGACGAAATTGCAGAAACAATGACACGCGAAATGGGAAAAACATTACCCGAGGCCAAAGGGGAAACAGCGAGAGGTATTGCTATTCTCCGTTACTATGCTGGCGAAGGAATGAGAAAAATCGGGGATGTCATCCCTTCTTCTGATAATGAAGCTCTCATGTTTACAACAAGGACGCCGCTTGGTGTCGTTGGGGTCATTTCCCCATGGAATTTCCCTGTTGCCATTCCAATTTGGAAAATGGCGCCGGCCTTGATATATGGAAACACTATTGTTATTAAACCGGCTACAGAAACTGCAGTTACAGCTGCTAAAGTAATTGAATGTTTCCATGAAGCAGGGTTCCCGGCTGGTGTTGTTAATTTTGTAACTGGTTCAGGCTCCGTGATTGGCCAAGGCCTTGTTGAACATCCAGATGTAAACGGGATTACATTTACAGGTTCAGACTATACTGGAAAAAGAGTCGGTGCTGCTGCTTTTGCAAGAGGTGCAAAATATCAGCTTGAAATGGGTGGAAAGAACCCTGTAATCATTGCTAAGGATGCAGATTTGGATTTGGCTGTCGAAGGAACCATTAGCGGCGGTCTAAGATCTACTGGGCAGAAATGTACGGCAACTAGCAGGGTTTTTGTAGACAATGATGTCTATGAAACTTTTAGGGAAAAACTACTTTCCAAAGTGAAAGAGATTAAAGTTGGCCATGGACTCGAAAGTGAATCCTGGATGGGTCCTTGTGCCAGTGAAAGCCAGTTAAATACAGTTCTTTCATATATTGAAAAAGGAAAGGCAGAAGGTGCGGAACTTTTATTTGGAGGAAACAGAGTAACAGGTAATGGCCTTGAAAATGGTTTTTATGTTGAGCCAACTGTTTTTGATAATGTTAACAATAATATGGCCATTGCCAGGGAAGAAATTTTCGGTCCTGTACTAGCCTTAATCCGATTCGATTCTTTAGAAGAAGCGATTGAATTGGCTAATGATACAGAATACGGCTTAAGTGCTTCTATTTATACAAAAGATATTTCAAAGATCCTTGCATTCATCAATGATATTGAAGCCGGCCTTGTTAGGGTAAATGCTGAAACTGCCGGTGTTGAGCTTCAGGCTCCATTTGGAGGAATGAAGCAATCAAGCTCACACTCACGTGAACAGGGGCAGGCAGCTATAGAGTTCTTTACTTCTATAAAAACTGTTTTCGTAAAAGCTTAAGCATGATTGGTTCTCCTCAACGATTGGGGAGAACCTTATTTAAATTTGGAGGCGTTGAAATGTTCCCAAAACATGTGAAGAGGGTGATAGGATGCTAGAATTGAAATATAACAAACTTCAAGAAATTTTAAGGGAAATGAAAACAGTAGTCATCGCCTTTTCGGGCGGTGTAGACAGTACGTTTTTATTGAAGGCTGCACTCGACACTCTGGGACGGGAAAATGTATTGGCTGTTACAGCTGATAGTGAAACATATCCGTTTGAGGAATTGCAAGAAGCAATTAAACTCGCCGAACTGCTTGGAGCAAGATATGAAGTGATTCAGACATCGGAATTAAATATTCCAGGTTATTCTGAGAACACATCAAACCGATGCTATTTTTGTAAAAAAAGCTTGTTCGAGCATCTTGTACCGATTATGAAAGAACATAATTACAATAATGTTGCTTTCGGCCTTATCGCAGATGATCTTGGGGAGCATAGGCCAGGTACAAAGGCAGCGAGAGAATATAATGTAAGGGGCCCGCTCCAGGAAGCTGATCTATATAAAAGTGAAATTCGTGAGCTATCACAACAAATGGGTCTCCCAACATGGGATAAGCCTTCCTTTGCTTGCCTATCGTCAAGGATAGCTTATGGAGAGCATATCACCATAGAAAAACTGAAAAAAATAGATAAATCAGAACAAGCTATTCGAGCTATTGGAATTCGGCAATTAAGGGTACGTACCCATGGTGAGATTGCTAGAATTGAAGTAGAACCACATGAGATGCAACGTTTATTGGAACATCATCATGAAATTACAGTAAAACTTCAAGAATTTGGATACACCTATGTTACGATGGATCTCATTGGCTATAAGAGTGGAAGTATGAATAAGGTTTTGCACAGTTAGGTAGAAACTGATAGAGAAAGGCCAACTGGTCCCTCGATTATCGGTATCAATAAAAGTTATAGTCCTTATAGGTCAATGCTTTGTAAAGTTTAAAGTATTGATCTTTTTTGTTTTTATCATAATAAATATTAAAAAGGTTACTAATGTTCAAATAATTGTAATATTTATGATGATTCTGAGGTTTCTAATTTGGGTATAATAGAAACAAAGAAAGGTGGAGGAATGAATGAGAAAACGTAATCTTAGCTTTAAGGAATTAGTGAATGATAATAAACAGGAAATAGAAAGTGATTTTAAAGCAATAGAAAGAATTGAGACGAAAATTGATGATAAACATTCGAAAAATTTGAAATATGCATGAGTACTAATTAGTAGAGCAACCCGCGGGGTTGCTCTTTTTTTTACTAGGGCAGGATTTTCTTTATAACTAAGAGGCTTCTTTTTTACTAAATAGGGAATTGTATTAAACACATACTTAATATGGAAGGAGTCATTTGATGCCAGAGCTTCCTGAGATGGAAAACTATAAAATCCTATTAAATCAAAAAATTGCAGGTCAAACGATAACAGAAGTACAAATAAATCGAGAAAAATCAATCAATTTAAACCCTGCCCTATTTATTAAAACGTGTCACCATCAAAAAATAATTGATATCAACAGAAGGGGAAAGCATTTACTTTTTCACTTGCAAAATGGTCAAATTCTTTTACTCCATTTAATGCTTGGAGGTTGGATATATTATGGGACTGAAGCAGATAAGCCAAAACGAACGGTTCAGATACGTTTATCCTTTGGTGAACAACACCTGTACTTTATTGGCCTCCGCCTCGGATATTTCAATCTATATAATCAAAGAGAAATAGATCAGCACCTAGCACATTTAGGTCCAGAACCGTTATCCACTGATTTCTCATTAGAAAATTTTTTAAAAAGAATTGGCCAAAAGCATGGCCGGTTAAAAACGACAATGATTGATCAAGAGTTTATCGCAGGAATCGGAAATTGTTATTCTGCTGAAATCTGTTACGATGCCGGTATCATTCCTACAAAGGACATTGATGATATTGGCGAGTCAGAGCGAGAGAAACTGTATCAATCAATCAGAACAATCCTCCAAAAAGGCATACAACATGGCGGTTACATGGATAATCCGCTCTTTAAGGATGATAAATTAACAGGCGGGTTTAATGATTTGTGTCAGGTGTATGATCGTGAGGGTGAAAAATGTAATAGATGCGAGTCTATTATCAAAATGGAAACAATATCATCAAGGAAAACCTTTTATTGCCCTATTTGTCAAACATAGTTTACAGAATCTCGTCGAATGCGGCGAGATTTTTTTTGAAAAATTAAACTTTGTTATTTTGTCAAAAAAAATAAAACTTATTGTTTCGATTTTCGTCCCAATGTAATATACTATATACAAATAAGTATAACACATTTATAATAAACCTAATGAATATAACGTATTTAATGTGATTAAGGGGGGGGTAATGATTAAATTATCTAAACGCCAGGACGAAATCCTTGAGATTGTTAAACAAAATGGACCAATCACAGGGAAAGACATCGCAGAGAAACTTTCATTAACAAGAGCTGCTTTAAGACCCGACCTCGCTATATTAACGATGTCTGGAAACTTAGAAGCAAGGCCTCGGGTGGGTTATTATTTTAATGAAAGCTATGAATCAAAGCAGCAAGCGAAGAAATTCATCCTTCAAAAGGTAAAAGATTATAAGGCCCTTCCAGTCGTGGTTGAAAAATCTACTTCCGTCTATGATGCAATTGTTCAACTATTCCTAGAGGATGTTGGAACACTCTATATTGTTGATTCTAAAGGCCATTTAGCTGGGGTTGTATCTCGAAAGGATTTGCTCAGAGCATCACTAGGAAATCATAATCTACATGAATTGCCTGTTAGTGTGATCATGACGAGAATGCCAAATATTATGACGATTAATCCCGAAGAAACCTTGCTCGAGGCAGCTAAAAAGATGATTCATAATCACATTGACTCCTTACCAGTTGTAAAAGAAGTAGATGGCCAAAAAAATACATATTTACTTCTTGGCCGCATTACTAAAACAACGATTACACGAGCATATTTAGAAATGATGGAAAATAAATGAAGCGAAGGAGAGTGGCTGTCTTTTGGTACATAAAGAAGTAGTCTATGTTGTATCCGATTCAGTAGGAGAAACCGCTGAGTTTGTTGTCAAAGCAGTAGCAACACAGTTTAATGGCGGGCAGGTTGAAATTCGGCGGAATTCCTATGTGGATGACTTCGAAGATATTGAGGATATGATTTTATTGGCGAAAAAAGGCCCTGCTATTATAGCCTATACAATCGTTGTACCGGCATTAAAAAATTATTTAGATCACCGTGCCGAAGAAGAAGGAATTTTGGCAGTTGATCTATTAAGTCCATTAATGAATGCGTTTGAAACGAGCTTCCATAAACAGCCGCACCATCGTCCAGGTTTAATGAGAAAATTGGATGAGGAATATTTCCGGAAAATTGAAGCCATCGAATTTGCTGTCAAATATGATGACGGCCGTGATCCAAGAGGGATTACAAAGGCTGATATTGTACTAATTGGTGTGTCACGTACATCGAAAACTCCCTTGTCTATGTACTTAGCTCACAAACGCTTTAAAGTGGCTAATGTACCGCTAGTACCAGAGGTGGCACCTCCAGAAGAATTGTTCAATATACCGCGCAAAAATTGTATTGGATTAATTATTTCACCAGATAAGTTGAATGAAATTCGCAAAGAACGTCTAAAAGCAATGGGGTTAGCCTCACAGGCGAATTACGCTAGCTTTAAGCGTATCCTTGATGAACTAGATCACGCGGAAAAAGTGATGAAACGCGTGGGCTGTCCAGTCATTGATGTCTCAAATAAGGCCGTAGAAGAAACAGCAGGTTTAATCTTAGACGTGTTAAAAAAGGAGAGGGGTTTATAATATGGAGAAATTCGTTTATTTATTTCATGAAGGAAATGGCAATATGAAAGGTTTGCTCGGGGGGAAAGGTGCGAACCTAGCGGAAATGACGCGAATTGGACTGCCGGTGCCTTATGGTTTTACGATCTCTACACAGGCATGCAATGCATTCTATGAAGCTAGCAAAACGATTCCTACCATTGTTGAAGTTCAAACGTTAGAAGCCCTCGCGCGTCTTGAGGAGAAAATGGGGAAAAAGCTCGGCGATCCGGAGAATCCTTTACTAGTTTCTGTACGATCTGGTTCTGTTTTCTCCATGCCTGGTATGATGGATACCATTTTGAACCTAGGGATGAATGATGAAACCGTGGTAGGAATGGCAAACTTAACGAATAATCCGCGTTTTGCCTATGATTCTTACCGCCGCTTCATTCAAATGTTTAGTAATGTCGTCCTTAATATTGATACCTACTTTTTCGAACAATTATTAGAAGAGATTCGTGAAGAAAAGGGCTATTCTTCTGACCCGGAAATGAGTGCGGAAGACTGGAAAGAAGTCATTATTGGCTATAAAGAAATCGTCAAAAAACATACTAGAAAGAATTTCCCACAAGATCCAAAAGAGCAATTATTCCTTGCTATTCATGCTGTGTTTAATTCTTGGAATAATCAGCGGGCGATTGTCTACCGCCGCCTGAATAAAATTGCGGACCATTTAGGAACAGCCGTAAACATTCAAAGTATGGTGTTCGGAAATATGGGTAATGATTCAGGCACTGGTGTGGCCTTTACTAGAAACCCTTCGACTGGTGAGCATGTCCTTTATGGTGAATACTTAATTAATGCCCAGGGAGAAGATGTGGTTGCAGGGATTCGTACTCCACAGCCGATCGCCACATTAAAAGACGAGATGCCTGGAGTATATAAGCAATTCACTGAAACTTGTAAGAAACTCGAGTCCCATTATGAAGAAATGCAGGACATCGAGTTCACGGTTGAACGCGGCAAGCTTTTTATCCTGCAAACTCGTCACGGTAAAAGGACCGCACAAGCGGCTATCCGCATTGCGGTGGAAATGGTCGAGGAAGGAATTATCGATAAAAAGACCGCCTTGCTTCGTGTCGACCCTGACCAACTTAATCAACTCCTGCATCGCCGGATAGACGATAAATTTCAGAAAACAGTAGTAGCGAAAGGCTTACCGGCTTCACCAGGAGCAGCGACAGGCCAGGTTGTTTTTGATGCAGATGAAGCGGAACAATTAAGCATTGATGGGAAAAAAGTAATCCTTGTTCGTCCGGAAACAACACCGGATGATATCCACGGAATCGTTGCATCCCAAGCTATATTGACAAGCCGAGGAGGAATGACCAGCCATGCTGCCGTTGTTGCACGTGGAATGGGGAAAGCCTGTATCTGCGGATGCGAAGCCTTAAAGATTGACTTAAAGGCTAAACAGTTTACGGTAGGCGATCAAGTGGTTAGTTATGGAGATATCATTACGATTGATGGCTCCACTGGTGAAGTAATGCTGGGAGAAATTCCAATGATTGACCCAGAACTATCGGATGAATTCCAGTTGTTGCTTGCATGGGCAGACCAAGAACGAAAACTAGGGGTCCGTGCCAATGCAGATAATCCTGAAGATGCAAGAAAGGCATTCGAATTCGGTGCAGGCGGAATTGGATTATGTCGTACGGAACATATGTTTATGGACTTGAAACGGATTCCAATTGTCCAAAAAATGATTCTTGCTGAAAATTATAATGAGAGAATGGTAGCGTTGAATCAGCTTTTACCAATGCAGCAAGGAGATTTTGAAGGAATCTTTGAAGAAATGAAAGGATTACCTGTCACTATTCGGTTACTTGATCCGCCGTTGCATGAATTTTTACCAAATAAAGAGGATTTGTTGGTGGAAGTGACGAAACTTCAAATCTTAGATCCTCAATCACCAGAATTAAAAGCGAAAGAACAGTTGCTGAAAAAAGTTCGTCAATTAGATGAGTTTAACCCGATGCTTGGCCACCGTGGCTGCCGCCTTGGAATGATTTATCCAGAGATTTACGAAATGCAAGCGAAAGCCATTTTCTATGCAGCGGCAACGCTTGCAGACAAAGGTATTGAAGTACAGCCAGAAATTATGATTCCTTTGGTTGGTCATGTGAATGAGTTAAAGGATATGCGTAAATTGGTAATTGATGCGGCAGTAGTGGTTCAAGAAGAAACAGGGAAGAACTTCGAGTACACAATTGGAACCATGATTGAAATTCCACGTGCTGCTTTAACTGCTGACAAAATTGCCGAAGAAGCAGATTTCTTCTCCTTTGGTACCAATGATTTAACTCAAACCACATTCGGCTACAGTCGTGATGATGCCGAAGGAAAGTTCTTGCAAGCTTATATCGAAAATAAAGTGCTGCCGGAAAATCCATTTGCGGTTCTCGATCAAGATGGTGTAGGAAAACTCGTGGAAACAGGCGTCAAGTTGGGCCGTGGAACAAAGCCTTCGTTAAAAACTGGAATTTGCGGTGAGCATGGCGGAGAAAAGACCTCCATTGATTTCTGTTACAAAACAGGCTTAGATTATGTCAGCTGTTCGCCATACCGTGTACCACTTGCACGATTGGCAGCAGCACAGGCAACGATTCGCCATAAATTAAACAAAGCAGAAGTATATACAACAGCATAAAGCAAGGAAAAGGGATGTGTGCAAAGTAAGGTGCACCATCCTTTTTTATTTTCCCAAGGGTGTTACGAACTTATATGGGATTAGGATACTTTATTCTGCTTATACTATAAAAAAACAGAAAAAGGGGACTCACTCCAATGGGGGCAATTGAACGAAGCGGATATCGATTTGTACCAGAATTTAGTGTCATTCAACAGAATGGAGCAATACACGTATTCCATCAAGAAAACTTTATTGAGGAAATTAAATTTCAATTTTCAGGAAAGTTTCCTGAAATGGACCAAATCGAAGACTTAGTGGATCAATATTGTGATAACCATCAGTTATAAAACCGAATATTCGTTCGGTTTTTATTTTTATGATATAATAGACTTAACCATCCATTTTATAGAAAAGGAGGGAATTTTATGAATAAATTAACGACCATATACCCTCAAGCGATTGAACATACAAAAATGAAAGTTTATGAAGATATTAACCATTATTTTGAAACGAAGGAAACACCTCCATCCTTTGAACAATACCTAGCCGACCGCAAGGATTATGTCGAACAAATTTGGATTAATGTCTGGCTGAATAAGTCGACCAATGATGTCCCGCGGAATGAAAAAAAGCAATTGCTAAGTGAAAAAGGCTTTGAGGTACAGGGAATCGACCGTAAGTTGATCAACAAATTGTTTAGAGATGAAATGCGCGTGTATCGACCTTTTGATGCGATGGCGTGGATTAAGGAAACATTTTCAGGAAAACCAGATGAGTGGCAGAAACAGTATCAGGATGCGAAAATCAATTTTATAAAACGCGAAGAACAAAAACAACTGGAAGAACAGAAGCAATTCATTAGAAGTGAGATAGAGGATCACGCAGTTGCGATTTTAGAAGAACAATATGAAGGGTTCTATTTATCGTTACGATACTTCGTGGCAAAACAATTAGTGGCGGATTTACAAAATAACGTGAAATTCCAATCTGTCGATACCTTTGCGTTAGAAGAGAAATTAATTGATGAAGGTCATTTTAATCCCTCATCCTACACCACGGTTGCCAGCTTTTTTGAAGAACTAACGGGTGATATTCATAAAACGATGAACTGGGGCAGAAGTTTATATGAATATCAAACCTATTTCTTTGTTTATGAAAGTTTAATTGGTGATTATTTGTCCGATCTTATTCCGGAAAAAGTTTTAGAGCAGTTACCAGATCAACTAAAGGCTGATTTCTTTCAAACCTTTCATGAAAAACTATCGACTTCTTTTGTAAAAGGCAGTATTGCACAGGTGCTTTATGATGTTGAAGGGTATTTTATTGAGGATATTCAAGCTGAATACCTAGCAGATTTAATTAGATTGGCTGAAATTCCCTTTGAGGAAATGCTCCACAAGGAAATTTTTGAAAAGGACCTTCAAGAGCGCGAGCGAAAACAAAAGGAAGCGGAAGAAGAACTAAAGCGAAAAAGAGAAGCAGAAGAGCGGATGATGAAGGACATATTTGCAACCGAATACGACCCTTCACTCCAGCGGCAGATCCGCTATGTCCTTCATATCGGTGAGACCAATACAGGGAAAACACATCATGCGCTTGAAAGGATGAAAGAAGCCTATAGCGGCTTATATTTAGCTCCGCTTCGTCTTTTGGCCCTTGAGGTTTATGATAAGTTAAATGCTGAGGGGACACCGTGTTCTTTAAAAACGGGTGAAGAAGAAAAAATGACGCTTGGAGCCAATCATACGTCCTGCACCGTGGAAATGTTTCATGAAAAGGAGTTCTATGAAGTAGTGGTAATAGATGAAGCGCAAATGATTACCGACAAAGATCGTGGTTTTTCCTGGTATAAGGCAATTACGAAAGCCAATGCAGAAGAGGTACATATCATAGGAAGCCGGAATTCAAAAACGATGATGTTGCAGCTTTTGGGTGAATCAAATATTGAGATTCACGAATACACACGTGATACCCCACTCGAAGTTGAGACAAAAGAATTTCATATTAAACACGTAAAAAAAGGAGATGCGTTGATTTGTTTTTCACGTCGGCGGGTGCTTGAAACGGCCTCACGACTGCAAAATGACGGCCATACCGTCAGTATGATCTACGGAAGTATGCCTCCAGAAACAAGGAAAAAGCAGATTCAGCAATTTAATTCTGGCAAGACAAAAGTTATTGTTGCAACAGATGCGATAGGTATGGGGCTAAACCTGCCGATCCGCAGGATTGTTTTTTTAGAAAATGATAAGTTTGATGGAACACGACGTCGATTGCTGACCTCACAAGAAGTAAAGCAAATTGCTGGCCGCGCTGGGCGAAAGGGCATTTATAATATTGGGAAAGTGGCATTTACGAGTGATATCAGAAAAATGCGGAACTTACTTTTACGGGAGGATGAACCTGTTCATACCTTTGCGATTGCACCAACCAATTCCGTTTTTGAACGCTTTCAACGTTATTATCACGATTTAGGTACCTTTTTTGAACTATGGGGGAAATTTGAAAGTCCGAAAGGGACAAAGAAGGCATCGCTGGCAGAGGAAAAGTCGCTTTATCAAATAATCGCGGGGACGGAAATTGAAGCAAGGCTCTCATTAACGGACCTTTATGGTTTTTTACATCTGCCGTTTTCAAAAAATGAGCCGATCTTAACCAGGCAATGGGAAGATACCATGTATGCAATTATCCAGGGACGTGAACTCCCTGAACCGATTGTGAAGGAACGCAGCTTGGAGGAATTGGAATTAAGTTACAAGGCAATCGGTCTCCATCTTTTATTTTTATATCGATTAGGAGAGGGAACTACAGCCATCTATTGGGAACGATTGAGAGAAGAGGTTAGCGATAAGGTACAAGATCGCCTGAAAACAGATATTAAAAAGTTCGTAAAAAAGTGCAAAAACTGTGGCAAGAAACTGCCGTGGGATCATTCATTTCCAACCTGTGAAGCGTGCTTTGCAGCAAAAAACAGAAGATATCGATATGGTGATGAATATTAATAGTAACCCAGTTTTCTAACTTTAGGAAATTGAGTTATTTTTCCATTTAAAGAAAAATGATGTAAATATGATAGAATGAAACTAAACTATTGCCAATTGGAAGTGAAGTGAAAAAATGCAGCTATCCGTAACAGTTCGCGGCCCAAGAGCAGAAGCTGTTTCTTATCTTCTAGCCAAGAATCCAAATAATCTCTATGAACGCGGAGAAAAAGGGCTAACCGTCCGCCTGGTTTATCCAACTTTTTCTAGCGAAGAAGTACAGTTCATCATTTTTGTAAAAACAGACCCGATTGACTTAGTCAAGAACTCTCCTGATTTATTTGATATTACCCATTACATAAATGACCGCGAGTTTGCAGCAAGCAGTATCTTTGTTACCTCCATTCGAAAAGCATTGGGGACTGCCTTAAATGGAAAACCGAAGGAGGAATATGCCTCATGGGTCGAACATCCCTTTGACATGGAATTATCTTTTGGTCCGGTGGCCACGGATTTAAGCAACCGTGAGCTGGAAGCGTTATTTGCACCAATCGGTTATGCAGTCAACATAGAATATGGAGAAAGTTTTATCCGTGAAAAAAGCTCAGCAAGGTTTATCACCCTTTTAGGGAAACAAACACTTCAGAATGCACTCAAACAACTTTCGATTCTGATTCCGGTTATCGATAACTATAAACATTATTTTATTGATGAACGAGAACGAGAGAAGTTTGACCGATACGGTGAAGGCTGGTTAGAGAACCACCCACAAAAGTTGTTGATATTAAATCGTTCTTTACGGTTCCAAAAAATGATTTCACAGTCAAAGTTCTATGAAAAAGAAACGAAAAAAGAGGAGGGAAACGAGCCGCCGAAAATACGTTTAAATGATCTTCGCTACGAAGCGATTATTAAATATGTTGAAGCTTTGACCAAAAAACAAACCATTGTTGACTTAGGTGCTGGGGAAGGAAAGTTATCAGTTAAGTTAGGATTTATTGAAGGGGTGCAGGAAATTCTTTCAGTCGAGCCATCGAATCGAGCTCGGTTAAAGGCATTAGACCGATTTGATCAAGCAAAAGAAAAACGTGGATTTGTGGAGCCTCAGTTATTAGCAGGTTCGCTATTTTATTATGATGAACGCCTTCTCAACAAAGATGTCATGATTCTTTGTGAAGTGATTGAACATATTGATGAATATCGGTTACCAAGGATTTTTGAGACGATTTTTAAAGACTATCGACCAGAAGTATTGATCGTGACGACACCGAATCAAGAATATAATGAGGTTTATGATATGGATGAGGCAATGAGACATCATGATCACCGCTTTGAATGGACAAGGGCAGAGTTTACGGGGAAATGTGAAACTTGGGCAAGTTCCTATCCTTATCAAGTACATTTTCAAGGGATTGGAGAAGAACATCCAAATTTTGGTCAACCGACCCAGATGGCTATTTTTTCAAGAGAGGAGGGGAAATAATGACCAAAATCCACTTACCCTATGCAGGCATTGTCCTTTTTGTCGGACCTTCGAATAGCGGCAAAACCACGTTATTAAACCGACTCGTCCATGAAAAGAAGATTCTAGCTTCGGAAGTTGTCAGTTCTGATCAATTCCGGGTGCTCGTCAGTGATGTAGAATTTATCAACTGGAATCAGCGTCCAAAGGATGAAGCGGATGCCCTATTTGATGAATACTACCGGATTTCAAATGAAGCATTTGATGCGATGGAATATTTAATTGGGAAGCGGTGCCGTTTAAATAAACTATCAATAATTGATGCGACACACTTAAAAGAAGAGGATCGTGAGCGTTATCTTCGTCTAGGTAAGAAATATCATGTCCCCGTCATCGCGATTGTGTTTAATTTAACGGAAAAAGAAATCCTTTCTCGTGATAAGGAGCGGGATTTTCCACGCGGGAAGAATCGGCTCAAACAGCAATACCAGCACTTCAAGCGAACGCTTAGGTTTATTAAGAAGGAAGGCTTCCACCGGACCTATATTTTAGATGAACCGGAACTTGAGGCTTTGGATATAGGGCGACTTGCGAATCCTTTATTCATCGATGTGGGTAATGGCATTGATTTTATTGGGGATATTCATGGCTGTTTTGAAGAGTTTATTGAATTGATAACTAAGCTGGGCTATGAGGAAAACGAGGAGGGCTTGTTCCATCATCCTGAGGGAAGGAGAATCCTTTCACTTGGTGATGTCATGAGCCGTGGACCAAGGTCGCTGGAAACTATGCAATTTTTCAAAAAACATGTAGATGCTGGCATTGCCTACATGATAGATAGCAACCATGGCTGGAAAATTGCCCGCTG
Organism: Neobacillus sp. KR4-4; assembly: GCF_042136325.1. NCBI lineage: Bacteria > Bacillati > Bacillota > Bacilli > Caryophanales > Bacillaceae > Neobacillus > Neobacillus sp. KR4-4. Next base: position 20,127 of record NZ_JBHHJU010000031.1, on the reverse strand, counting down.
GCTGGATGGTCGAAAGGTGAACCTGGCACATGGTGATGAGAAAGTCGAAGCTGAATTTATTGAGTATGAGCGCGAATTAGGTAAAGAAGCTACTGAGCAATTAAGAGCAGAATTAAAGGAACTTCTCCTTGCTTCGAAATCGCATTTGGTTATCCAAAAAAATGGTGTAAACGTGGCGGTCGCAACACATGCAGGCATAAGAGATGGGTATATTGGCAAACAATCGCAGCGCATTTCTGATTTTTGCCGGTACGGAGATTCAGAGGGGATTGATGAAAATGGCAAGCCGCGGCGAAAAGACTGGACCATTGATCACAGATCACAAGAATTAATTATTTGGGGTCATGATCCAAAGCCGCAGCCACTATTGGTAAATAACACACTTAACATTGACCAAGGAGTGGTATTTGGCGGGAGGCTAACCGCCTATCGTTTTCCAGAAAAACAGTTTGTTTCTGTGGCCGCTAAACAGGATTATGCTAATGTTCCTGACAACCCAATTAAGGAATGGGAACAAATGCGGCTTGCCCCTCCTAATTTAGGTAAGTTAATTAATGGGTTCTCGGTGTTAACCGAACAGTATGGGGAGATCGCTATTCATAAGGATGTGGCCAAATCCGCCTTGGACGACTTTTCTCATTACACCCTGCCGCTTGAGGAGATTGTCTATTTACCGCCGACAATGAGCCCAACTCCGAAACCTTCGAATTTAGCGGGATACTTAGAGCACCCGCAAGAAGCGTTTGACTACTATCAGGCAAATGGCATTGATACGATGATTGTGGAGAAAAAACATATGGGCAGCCGCGGCATTTTGCTTCTTTTTAAACATAAGGAAGCAGCCAAAGAGTATATCGGCAGAGAAACATTAGGTTCGATTTATACGCGGACTGGCCGGGCCTTTTTCAAAAAAGAGCTAGAGGCACAAATTTTACAAACTCTGCATGCCGATTTAAAAAGTTATTTTGAAACGTACAACACAGATTTTGTCCTGATGGATGCTGAGATTCTGCCTTGGAATCTAAAAGCAAAAGAACTAATCGTGAATCAATATGCACATGTGGGCGAAATGGCGTTGCTCGATCGCAATAAATTAAAGGAACAACTGGAGAAAGCCGCTGTTAACGGCAAGGATGTGGCCAGTTGGCTCTCGGAAACGGATGAAAAGATTCACAATGCAAAAGTGTTTAACGATGTGTATCCAAAGTATTGCTGGGACACAGAAGGGTTAGCAGGCATTCAAATTGCTCCTTTTCACACACTAGCCCATAGCAATGAAACATTTTTCGATAAACCACACACCTGGCATATGGAGAAAAATAAAGAATTCAGTGTCCTTTCTGATTTGTTTATGGAAACGGAATATCGGCTGGTGAATGATGAGGACTCCTTGAAAGCTGCGATTGCTTGGTGGGAAGAAATGACGGAAGCGGGTCATGAAGGCTTTGTTGTTAAACCGAAAGTCTTTGTGGCCCGTCATAAAGGTAAGCTGGTACAACCGGCTATTAAAGTCAGAGGCCGCAAGTATTTGCATATTATCTACGGCATCGATTACTTACAACCAGAGAATCTGTCCCGGCTAAAGCAGCGAAATGCTGGTAAGAAACAACGCAATGCCTTAAAGGAATTTTCCTTAGGTGTGGAAGCAGTCAAGCGCTTTGTTGGGAGGGAGTCATTGGAGCGTTACCATGAATGTGTGTTTGGGGTTCTCGCGTTGGAATCGGATCCAATTGATCCACGATTATAGGTACAAAAGGGCGAACTTGTCTATTGCAAGTTCGCTTTTTCTATGTAATAACTTAACATCTCATGCCCATATGATAGTAAAAAAGGAGTGTGAGAACATGGCTGTTCATATTGTGGCTGCTGGTGAAAATTTATGGAAGATTTCCACAAAGTATGGTGTTGCGACCCAAACGATTGTCGCACTGAATGGATTGCCATCATCTAATGCACTCACTCCAGGACTTGCATTATATCTCCCGGATCATCTGCCTCCACTTCACGCGTATCGAATTAAAGCCGGCGATCATATCTGGAAAATAGCTAAGCAATTTAACAGTCATCCGGCAGACATTCTGGCCGCAAATCCCGGTTTGAATCCAACTCAATTGTTAATAGGTCAAATCATCAATGTGCCATCTCCGATGAAATCGGATCTTACGACACTTGGATTTTTAGTACCTTCCTCCGTAGCTGCAAATCTGGCAACCTTGAATTCTATTGCGGGGCAACTTACTTATTTGGCAGTGGTCGCTTATTCTTTTACAAAGGAGGGATATGCCTTTAATATGGTCGAGGATTCAGCCATAGTTGCTAGAAGCAATCAATTGAAGGTCGTCCCATTGATGATGATTAGAAATTTGGTGGGAACTGATTTTAGTGCGGAGTTGGCTGGAAGGGTGCTCGAAAATCCAACATATCGTGCCAATCTAGTGGCAAGTATTGTGAATTTAACGAAACAACGTGGGTTTGGGGGCGTTAGTATTGACTTTGAATTTATTCCTCCTGCACGACGGAATGACTTTATATTGTTTCTTACGGCATTAAAAAGGAGTTTAGGACAATTGATATTACATGTAAATGTTCATGCGAAAACAGCTGATATACCGACAAATCGAATTATCGGTGCATACGATTATGCTGGGATTGGTAATGTAGTTGATTTAATTGCCGTGATGACAATGGATTATGGTTACCCTGGAGGACCTCCTGATCCAATTGCCCCGATTCCGTGGCTGGAGCAAGTCATTCAATACTCACTTACGCAGATTAATCCTCGTAAGTTACAAATCGCGTTGGCGTTGTATGGGTATGACAAGGTTGTTGGGACGAATCAAACACGTGCCCTATCTGTAAATGCTGCACAAAATCAAGCGATTGCTGTTGGCGAACCGATTGAATTTGATGCTACAGCGAAAGCACCATGGTATCGCTATTGGCCTGGTGGGAAGGAACATATCGTTTGGTTTGAAGATATTCGCAGTTATATAGAAAAGTATAACTTAATGGGTATTTATCGATTAGCGGGCACGACTTTTTGGCAAATTAGCTTACCGGCACCTCAGAATTGGGCATATCTTAGAAAAAATTTTAATGTGGTGAGGAGAATGGTGTAAAATTACACTACGATTGGTGAGGGAATTTTGCTTTTGTACAATTTTAAGGTGGTTTTGTACAATTTTGGGATAGTTTAGTGGAAATTTTACTGCCTTTTGTACAAAATATTGGGTGTTTTGTACCATTTTCAAAGGGTTTAGTGCAATTAGACATATTCTGGAAATCTAACGGTTGTCCTATTAAAAAGGGCATTGATGATATTATTTGTTTTTTTCGGACAAACTTTTAGGAAAAAGGAAAGGCTGGAAGCAAAGCTTGAGCAAAAGATTTAAATATTACATTCTTATTTTAATATTGATGATTCCATCTTCAATAAAAGTAAATGCTATGTATGGTCACGAAAAAATGGTCCAACAGATGGATCAACTAATCAATAACGAGCCAGCATTAAAGGGGGCTATTGCTGGGGTTAGTATCCGTTCTGCTGAAGATGGAAAAATCATCTATTCCCATCAAGGCGATGTCCGCTTAAGACCCGCTTCGAACATGAAGCTATTAACTGCCGCTGCCGCCCTACATATCCTTGGCGAAGATTACACGTTCACGACGGAGATATATACAGATGGCGCCTTGAAAAAGAAAACTCTCAACGGAAATCTCTATTTAAAAGGGAAGGGCGACCCAACATTATTGAAATCCGATTTTGATCAAATAGCTGTTGAAATCAAAAAACATGGCATCAAAAAAATAAACGGAAATATCGTCGGCGATGATACCTGGTATGATGGTGTCCGCTATTCACTCGACCTGCCCTGGAGCGATGAAACCACCCATTATGGGGCACAGATTTCGGCACTAACAGCATCACCAACCCAAGACTTTGATGCTGGATCGGTCAAAGTTGTCGTCCAACCTGCAACGAAAAAAGGTGACAAGCCAATCATAAAACTGACCCCGAAAACCAATTATCTAAAAATCGTCAATCACGCCGTCACCGGTGCAGAGGAAGGTAAAAAGAATATCACGGTCGAGCGGGTACACGCAAAAAATGCCATCACCATCAAAGGAACAATCCCAATCAAGGCAAAACCGGAACAGGACTGGATTGGTGTCTGGGATCCAACAAAATATGCCATGTCCCTATTAAAACAATCGTTAACAGAACACGGAATTCAAGTGACTGGAAAACTAAAAACAGGAATGGTGCCTGACACCGCAAAAATGTTTACAACCTATCATTCGATACCATTATCTGAACTAATGGTTCCTTTTATGAAACTGAGCAACAACGTCCATGCGGAAATATTAATGAAGGAAATGGGCAAGGTTGTGAAGGGAAAAGGGAGTTGGGAAAACGGATTGGAAGTATTAAATTCCGAATTAGTCAAATTTGGGGTTAACCCCAAAACATTGGTGCTGCGAGATGGGTCCGGTGTTTCGCATGTCAATCTGATACCAGCAAACCAACTAACGCAACTGTTGTTTGCCGTGCAGAAAGAAAAGTGGTTTTCGAGCTATCTTCAGTCATTACCAGTCGCTGGGGCACCTGGAAAGATGGAAGGCGGGACCTTAAGAAATCGCTTAAAAGATCCTCTTGTCCGAGGAAGGGTAAAGGCAAAAACAGGAACCATCTCTACGGTGAGTTCTATATCAGGATACATAAAAACGAAAAGTGGACAAACCTTAATCTTTTCGATTCTATTAAATAATTTACTTGAAGATACTAAAGGGAAAAAGGTAGAGGATCGTATGCTAACTATAATAGCCAATCAATAATTAACCTAATTCGAATAGAATAGTCATGCTCAACAAACCCTATTTGTAAAAAGTACGGATGGAGACTCAATGATGATCTATGGCAGTCATGTTAGCATTAGAAACGGATATTTAGGAGCAGCAAAACAAGCGGTTGCAAACTGTGCATCCGCTTTTCAATATTTTCCGAAAAACCCGAGAAGCCTTTTCATCAAGGATTTCGACCGAGAAGATGCGAAAAACTGTAAACAATTTTGCAAACAGCATCAACTTCAATCGATTGCTCATACACTATATTCCACAAGTTTAACACCTTCTGAGGACAAGCGGAAATTAACAATCGCTTCCCTTTTAAATGATTTAGAAATTGCCAATGCCTGTGGGTCCATTGGGGTCGTGGTCCATTATGGAAGCCAAATTAGCCAAACTGATCCACTAGCAAGTTATCATTTAATGCTTGCGATGTTAAATGGAGTACTCAGTCAGTGGGATGGACTGTTAGAGAATAATGCTGGTACAAAAGGAGCTTTGGAACAACCTTTGAGGAACTGGTCCAAATTAGAAATCTATGTGATTATCCGGAAAAGATTGGTTTTTGCCTCGATACCTGCCATGCCTTTGCGAGCGGCCTTTGGACAGGGGAAAATTCAGGTGATCTGCTCGAAAAAGGGGAAAGTTTAGGATACTATGCCGAGTTAAAGGCCATTCATTTAAATAACTCGAAATACCCAACAGGCTCAAAGAAAGATCGGCACGCAAACATTTTCCACACGAATGGCCTAATCAAAGCCCAGCAATTAATGGAACTAATTACATCACCTGTTTTTAAGGGAATCCCCTTAGTCCTAGAAACTCCTGATGATGAAGGTATGACTCATAGAGAAGAAATTGAAATGCTCAAGCAAAAGTGGGGGTAATAATTTCTTGAAAATTTGAAGTATTAATTTTACTATAAATATAATGATAAATAGTTATTCCGTGGGAGAGCAAAAAAATATGAATAAAAAACAAGGACAGCTTCTTTCTGAACGTTTTGAAGTAGCTTTTAACCAAGTACACGATGCGTTGCGGGATATCGTTCAAATAAATGATGATAGATTCGTCGTCCTCGTGAAGGTTGGCGCAAAAAAATATCAAATGATTGAAACGTATAAAAAAGACTTAGAGCAATATGCTCGGCTTCGGAACGCCATTGTTCACGAGAAAATGGAAATTGGCTTTTATATTGCGGAGCCTAATGCAAAGGTCGTTTCTCATATTGAAAAAATCGCTAATGTGTTTAACCGACCTAATTATGCACTATCGATTGCTACGAAGAAAGTGGTGTTCTTTGATTATCACGACAGTATCTTAAAAGTAACCGCCGCAATTAAGCAGTACGGTTATTCGAAGTTTCCCGTCTATAAAAACAAAAAATGTATGGGCTTACTTACCTCAAGTTCAATTGTGAAATGGATGGCACAAAATCTGGAGAGTGGTCTAGTTAATTTTGCCGATATCCAAGTGGCAGAAATCATGAATTTTGAGAAAGAATATCCATTAGAAATAGTTTCCAAAGAGATTAATATCTTTGAGATTGAAAATATTTTTGAAAAAGCACATAAGAAAAAGCGAAAGATCGAAGGTGTAATCATCACTGAGAATGGGAAAATGGATGAGGCACCATTGGGTATGATTACCCCATGGGATTTAATACAAATAGATTACACAGTAGAGTAATCTTCTCTCGCTTGAAATCAATAAATTCAATTAATATCGGAAAAACTAGTGTAGATGGTATTCTTTCAAAAAGGAAGGGTGAATTTATGCGAAATTACCGATTTCTCATCAATGAGCAATTTCAAGCGAACAGTATAGCGGAAGATTTAAGAGTGCAAATGGAAGTCAATCGGTTCAATGATGTTAATATTTTGTCTGTCGACAATCGAAATGAAATCCTTGTCCAAGTGTTTGAATTAAACGAGGCAGCTAAAGAAACGGTTGAGACGTTTATGCAGGATTATCAAAAAGGGATCATTATGGAATAACAGTTAAGGTTCTCCTTAAAAGGGAGAGCTTTTATTTATCGGCTGTGTTACCCCTTCAATGATTGGATCGAAAAGGTTACAATCAATCAACTAGAAATGAGCAATAACGAGCACACCGGCAGGTATGCTCGTGCAACTTAGCTTAAAATTCAAACTCACTTAATTGATCCATATGCGAGGCAATCATGGCGATGATGGTGGTTGCTTCTTCTTTGCTAAAAATAAAATGGGATTCATCTTTAATTAATTCATCATCAGTTGTCCAGATTCGATTAACACGTTTGAGGACACCGTCACCAGTGGCTTGAACCAATCCGAATTGATAGGTGACTTCGACTTCATCTTCATGTTTAAAGGCTGTTACCTCCGGTGTAGACCAATCTACATCAATTTCCTCAAAGATGTCGTCACTGTTGACTTGTTCCGCTTCGTAATACTCTTCTTCGTCGTCATCATCCACATAAACGGTTTCAATCTCACCATCATCCTCATCATAGACCTCGGAAGTCTGAAGATAGACCCCATCATCTGTATAATGGTCATCGCCGTTCATATAATCATGCAGACTGGCGTGAACTTCCTCGATAATGTCCTCTATATCTGAAAGGATGACCTTCGCCGTATGTCCGGTGTCCACATCAAAGGTATCGATGTAAAATTCCTCGTTTTGAGGATCAAAGAACAATGAGCAGAAATAATCACGCTCCAACTCTTCCGTATCAACATCTGCGGTATCGACATAAAACTCAATCCTCGGATGTTTGGCAGCTCTTTCAACGGTCATTTGACCAACCTGATCATATTCTTCACAAATAGATTCCAGGTGTTCTTGCAGTTCTCCACATACTCTGTCAAACCATTCTAACGACATCAAACATCCCATCCTTTCTATGTTAACCCGAGGTTATTATTACCAAATTTGAACGATTTATTCTTTTCTTATAATTTGAATGTATATTCTTCTTCAACCACTGCTTTTACTCTCTTTCACAAAATGGAACGACGATTTTATCGCTTGCTACATTGTCCCTTTAACCGGTTGATGATCAACTACTTGAGGCATTATTTTTTGCATATCCTAAAGTGACCCATTTAACAATCCCCAAACTATTTCAGTGAGCATCATGAATTGGATTTCACTCTCCTTGTGGTACTATATAACTTATCAGAAGAAATGGAGGTGCCGAAATGAAAATTGAAGTTTGGTCTGATTATGTATGTCCGTTTTGTTATATAGGAAAACGCCGATTAGAATTAGCTTTGGATCAATTTCCTCACAAGGATCAAGTAGAAGTAGAATTCAAAAGTTTTGAGCTTGACCCCAATTCGCCTAAAAAGATTGATCAAAGTATTCATGAGGTGTTGGCACATAAATACGGGATGAGTTTGGAGCAAGCGAAACAAGCGAATCAGGGGGTCGGTCAGCAGGCAGCCACTGTTGGCTTGACGTTTAATTTTGATGAAATGAAGCCAACGAATACATTTGATGCCCACCGTTTGGCCAAATTTGCAGAAACACAAGGAAAAGAAGCGCTCGTCTCAGAAAAACTTCTCCGTGCCTATTTTACAGAGTCGAAGCATATTGGGGAAATTGAAACACTTGCAGATATTGCTGAAGCAGCAGGTTTAAATCGACAAGAAGTATTGAATGTCTTAAATGATAAAAATGCGTTTGCGGTTGATGTCCGCAATGATGAATCCCTTGCCCAGCAGTATGGTGTTCGCGGGGTACCGTACTTTGTCATTAATCAAAAATATGCAATTTCAGGTGCCCAACCTACAGAAACCTTTATCGGAGCGTTGCAAAAAGTTTGGGAAGAAGAGTCACCGGTTCCAGTTCTGCAAGATCTTTCAACCGAGGAAGATGTTAGTTGTGCGGATGGCAATTGTGTTATTCCAGAGAAAAAGTAGAGATTGTTTCATAAATTAAGGATGGGAAAGGAAGACAAGTTTCCTTTCCCATTTTATTTTATAAAGACCTTATTAGCGGTTGCGGACTCTTAAATTCCACATGTTGCCATCCTTCCAACAACGATTGATGATAGAATTGCATCTATAACCTCGACGCCATCCTGTCCATCTGCAGCATCTAGAAGTTCTTCGTCTTGAGGTACACCTTCTGGAAGTATTTCGGCGTGATGTATTTCGGTTTCTTGAAGTATTACGATTTCTAGAAGTATTACGATTTCTAGAAGTATTACGATTTCTAGAAGTATTTCGGTTTCTTGAAGTGTTACGGTTTCTTGATGTATTACGTCTAGATGTGTTCATCCGTGATGTCATTTGCTGTCTGGATGTTTTACGTCTAGATGTCCTTCTTCGTGTAGTGCGACGGTCTTGACTAGGGTCACGGAACATAAAGTCCCAAAATTCGCCTCGTCTTACTTCATCTGCCGCTCTTTCAATATCTTCAGCTGAAAAATCGCTCATAGTAACTTAGCACCTCCTTTAAGCTTGAAAAGGGAGTACATATCTGATTGACAAATTTGTCCAAGAAACTCTCTCTTCTTCTAATAAATTACGTGTGTACAGGTACATTTGAGTGAGAAAAAGGCCTATCAATGAAAAAAAAGCTGTCCAACCGGGGACCTCCTTCCTACAATTCTCATACGAATATAGGAGGGAGGAATATAATAATGGACGAGACAGCACTACTACCGCAATACAAACTATTTATTAGACCCATCGACCTGCGGGAACTAAGAAGAGACATTTGGATTGATGACCCAATACCAGCCCAGTTAACAATTGAAGGGAAACGGCTCGACATTGATATTGCCTATCGAGGATCTCATATCCGTGATTTTTCAAAAAAGTCATACCAGGTTTCCTTCTACAAACCAAAAACCTACAGAGGTTCCAAACATATTCATTTGAATGCGGAATTTAAGGATCCTTCATTTATTAGAAACAAACTATCATTTGATTTCTTTGCGGAGCTAGGTGTTTTATCACCTCAATCGCATCATATCTTTTTGAATCTGAATGGGAAAGCTGAAGGGGTCTATTTGGAAATTGAGAGTGTGGATGAGAATTTTTTAACAAGAAGGGACTTACCGAAAGGGAGTATCTTTTATGCCGTTGATGGGGACGCCAACTTCTCACTAATGAGCGATTTGGACAAAGAAACAAAAAAATCCCTCCGATTAGGCTATGAAAGAAAATTTGGTGCGCCAGAAGATGATTTTTACTTACAGGAATTTATCTTTAATATCAATACATTTTCAAAAAGTGAATTTGAAAAAGAAATTCATAAATTTGTAGATATTGATAAATATCTCCGTTGGGTGGCTGGTGTTATTTTTACATCAAACTATGATGGGTTTGTTCATAACTATGCCCTTTATAGGAATGGTGAAACACGCCTTTTTGAGATTATTCCGTGGGACTATGATGCAACATGGGGCCGGGATGTCAATGGGAAAACGTTGGAGTCTGATTATGTTCCGATTGATGGTTTTAATACATTAACTGCACGATTATTATATGTGGATACCTTTAGAAAGCAATATCAACAGCTCCTAAAGGAGATAATGGAGCAGCAATTTACAGTAGGACATATGATTCCGAAGGCGGAAAAACTCTCACAATTGATTCGTCCTTATGTCTTAGAGGACCCATATAAAAAACAAGATATGGATAAATTCGACCAGGAATTATCGGTCATCACGAAATATATCGAGGAAAGAAGAAAATACTTATCCAGGAAATTAGCAGCGCTAAATTGAAATGTTCAGAGGAAAAGGAGCCATCTACTTGCTAGGTGGTTATTTTTATCGTGGTTCAAAGTTAGAAATGTAGGATTTCATAAAGAGTTTGTCGAAATATAATACTATCTGTAATTATTCGGAATTTTACTCAATAATATGTTATTAAAGATGGCTCGGCCCCATAATATGATTGTGGCCCATTAAATAAAGTTGGAATAGACAATATGATTTTGATCAATAGCCGAAAGGAGTTTCTGTTGTAATGTCAAAGACAGTAAAAATAGGAATCACAATCATAATCCTTCTAGCAGTGATTCCTGTGTACTTTCTCTTCAATCAACCACTCGAAGAGGGAGGAAATGACCCAACAACGAAGAATGTGAAGTTGGAACAAGAAGTTGCTAAAATCGCAGCGATAAAAACTAAGGAAGAAACAACTGATTCGAATGAACTGACTTCAGAAAGTCAAGTTAACCCAGCAGCAGAAATGAACGAAGAACCTGTAAAACAGGAATTTAGTAAAGAAAATCAAGAAACAATCAAAACTTCAGATAAAGAAGAAAAAGAAAAAGAGGAAGGGCAAAAGGACTTTTTAGTCGTCATTGATCCTGGACACCAACGTTTGGCTAACCTGGGACAGGAGCCTGTAGGACCGGGTGCGTTAGAAAATAAAATTAAAGTAACGGGTGGAACGGCTGGAGTTGCTACAGGGAAGCCAGAGTACAAATTAACGTTAGAGGCCTCGCTAATTTTAGGAAAATTGCTTGAAAAAAGAGGAGTAAAAGTCATTTATACCCGAACAAGCCATGATGTGAATATGAGTAACAAAGAAAGAGCCGAAATCGCTAATCAAAATCACGCCGACTTATTTGTGCGGATTCATGCGGATGGATCAACCAATCGGAGTGTTAAAGGGCTTTCTGTCTTAACTCCCTCAGATGATGATCCATATACAAAGGCTATTTATGAAGATAGTCTAAAGGCTTCCCAGCTTATACTTGATGAAACTAAAAAAAATCCAGCTGTAAAAGTAAATGGGATATCGTTTCGCAGTGACCTATCAGGCTTTAATTGGTCGAAAGTGCCTAGTACGTTAATTGAAATGGGCTTTATGAGCAATCCTAGCGAAGACAAGAACCTGTCCGACACCGGCTATCTTACCAACTTAGTCACCAACATTTCAGATGGGATTATAAACTACTCCAATAGGAATAAATAGGTGTTAGAAAAGGGTGTCAGGCACCTAACGGTGCCTGACACCCTTTTTTTGCTATTCGGTTCAATCTCTTTGTAAGATAAAGTCAGCTGCAGTTGCATTCACTTTCTTAAGATCATTGAAGGGCAATATTCCTTAAAATGATTGAATAAAAATACATATTGTTGTATATTTATAAATAAATATTATAAAAGGAGATACAGAATGGATATTTACCATGCAGTGACAAGTGATGTTAAAGATATTTATGATTTAATCCAAATTTTTGCTGAAAAAGGAACCGTATTGCCTCGTACGTATTTATCACTGTATCAACATATACAGTGTTTGTATGTTATGAAAGAGGATAATAATATACTAGGGGTTGCAGGATTACATGTTTTAGGACAAGACCTGGCAGAGATCCGATCTTTGGTTGTTTCTCCCGATTATGCTGGAAAAGGTATTGGTCGCAAATTAGTTAATCGTATTATAAGTGATGCACCGAAACTTGGAATTAGCCGTGTAATGTCTTTCACATACGAAACAGAGTTTTTCAAAAAATGTGGCTTTAAGATCGTAGCAAGGGAGACTTTGCCTGAAAAAGTGTGGGTGGATTGTATGAATTGTCCTAAGTTGGATTGTTGTGATGAAGTCGCAATGATTAAGTATGTGGGGTAAGGTGTCAGATAGGTTGAATAAAGTGATATTAAACTTGGCAGTTTACAAGAGAAATAGGAATGGTGCCATTATGTGGTGCCATTTTCTTCGTTGTGTAGGAAATGATAAATTCTAGATTTGATTTTTTCTGAAAATTCAATTAAAGTTTGAAAATGTAAGCGTTTTCTATTATAATAGATAATGGGTTGGATGGCATGCGTGGCCGTCAAGGTATCTGGCGTAGGTGGGGCCGATACTAGGGACAGATGTAAATTATTCTTTGTGGTTATATACTTTTCAAGTTATCTGAAATTTGTGCACCAGAACCTTAAATTTATAGTTTCCTAACAATCGAGATTATTCCTTTAATTGTGTTATACAATTTACGATTGACAATCTAAATGTGATATACTATTATAATATCAACAAGTAAAAACCGCTTACATTTTAAGAGGTTAAAATTGTCTATCTAATAAAATTCAAACAAAGGGGTTTTTCTAATGGGAACTATCATATGCCAAAATTGCAATAACACAATTGAGCAATTTGAGAATGAGAAAGTATCAACTTTGTACGGACAATGCACTTGCTGTGATAAACAACAAAAGAAGGCTTCTAAATAATTCAAGATAAATTAATACAATAAAAACCGTTCTCAAATGATGAGAACGGTTTTTATTGTTCCTGGGAACAATCGTATTTACAACAACATAAAAACTTTATTTGAACCGTTTTCGGTTGTACCGGAAACGATTATTGCATACTTTATCTTGTGCAGTGTTTTATGGATGCCGCTAGATGGTTTTCATACCCTTTTTTGGAAAAGGGCATGCTTTGAAACTTTTATAGAAAAATAAATGAAATGTAGAGGTGGGGAAGAATGCTGCGTAAGGTGATTATGGTTATAGATGATGAAGAAAGTGTAAAAAATGCAATAAGAGAAATCTTAAAATCGAAAAATAAAGGACATGAGTATGCGCTAGATTTAACCAGAATTAAAGATAGGGAACGGAAAACAGACATCATGAAAAGGTTAACGAGGTTCTAATAAGAAGGGATTGCTTTTTAGAAAATATAATTGAAAAATTATACTGCTCTAGAGAACATATGCGGAATGCATATGTTTTTTTATTGAAAATCGAGTGTAGAAGGAAATAGCCAATAATTCCTAAAAATGCCTATTTTTATTTATTACCATATTTGTCCATATCGCCTTCTTCTTATTAACATATAATTACAAGAAAACTATTTTAACAGGAGTTGAGGTTTTCTAATGAGTAAGAATGTGCTTGTGATTGCCGCTCATCCAGATGATGAGATTCTTGGAAGTGGAGGTACCATTAAGAAATTAATTAATCATGGCTATAAAGTCATTACTGTGATTGCTGCTAAGGGGCGGAAGGAAGAGGAGCATCATATACCAGAATTTATGCTGAAGGCAAATAAACACTTAGGTGTAGATGAGGTTCTATTTCTGGAATTCCCAAATTTATTACTGGAAACAATCCCGTTGGTTGAAATTAACAAATCGATTGAGAACCTGCTGTACAAATATACTCCTGACATGATTTTCACCCATCATTATGGTGATACCAACCGTGACCACCAAATATTATTTCAGGCAGTGTTAACAGCAGCACGGCCGTTGCCTGGAAAAGATCCGGTTGAAATTCTTTGTTTTGAAACGGTTTCGTCGAGTGAATGGAGTCAGCATACAAATGACAAAGAATTCAAACCTAATTATTTTGTGGATATTACAGATACCATAGAAGATAAAATCAAATCTCTTCAATATTATGATGTAGAAATGAGACCATTCCCACATCCACGTTCCTATGATGGTGTGAGATATTTGGCACGTATCAGAGGTATGACGGTTGGGGTCGAATACGGGGAAGCATTTGAAATCATTAGGAGGGTATGGAAATGATCGAAAATGCCCAACCTTTTATGCCGGCCATTTTTCCATATTTAATCTCTACATTGGATCAATATTATGGAATCGATCAACCTATTGAACATGAACTAGCAACAAAAAGGGAGCACTTCCATACAACAAAAATTCAAAACAAAAAATTAAAAATTTTAATCACAACATTTTGGGAATATCCATTGATAGGCGGCTTGCAGAAATATATCAATACCCTTAAAATTGGCTTGGAAAATTTAGGACATAGTGTCGATGTAATAGCATTAAACTCTTTTTCGCCAGAGGAAATGAAGAAATTACGCAATCACTTTTCTGAGGAATTTAAACAATTTTTTCTTAATCGTTATGGCAGTTTTAATGAAAAAATTCTACACAATATCAGCAAATTATCCAGTTATTATATGATGTTAAAAAATTTTGATCTGTCTCAATACGATATTATCCACGCACAAGATCGATATACAGCTAATGTACTGGGAATGCTTAACCAATCCTTTCAAAAACCTCTTCTTTTTACACCTCACGGATTTATGACCCAAAACAGATTAAAGTTTAACTTGATAGAGGAAGGTTCGGTTGAGCAAAACTATTTTTGGGCGATTGATAGCCATGCCATAAAAAATGCCAATCAAGTAATCGTCCTTTGCGATATCTTCCGTCCAATTCTAGGAAATTTAGGTGCAGCTGATAATAAAATAACTACTGTTCATACAGGGATTGATTTTGGTGTAGGGAATTTTCAGAAGAAAAGCAGGAATAAAACGGTCATAACTTGTATCGCACGGCTTCGTCCTCGTAAAGGACATAAGTATTTATTTGAAGCGTTAGCTCTAATAAAAAACAAACTGAAAAATGTAGAAGTGAGGATTGTCGGCGATGGCGAAATGAGAAAGGATCTTGAGAAGCAGGTAAAACAGTTGAGATTAAAAAATATTACTTTTTTAGGGAGCAGAAATGACATACCCAAGTTGTTAAGCGAATCAGACATTTTTGTACTCCCAACAACTAGTGATACACTGCCGCTCTCCATTATCGAAGCAATGTTTAGCAATCAGGCAATCCTTACAACCAATTGCGGGGGGATTCCAGAGATTATTGAAGATAACTATTCAGGAATTATCGTTGAACCTGCTAACTACAAGCAACTTGCAGACAAGTTATTTCTCCTCTTACAAAAAAAATCATTAAGGGAAGAATTAGCACAAAATGCCTATGCATATGCACAACGACATTTAACCGTTAATAAAATGGTTCGGAAAATTGAAGAAGTTTATCAATCATTATTATGAAAGGAGGAGAACAACATGCGACACGATGTTCCTGCTGTTGTACTTGATCTTAGTGCAACAGGTATAGGAATTGTAAGAAGTTTAGCGCAAACCGGAATAAAGGTATATGCCTTTGATACAAAAGGAAAATATGAAATTGGTAAAACTCGATTAGCCACTAGTGGAATTTGTCCGAATCCAGTTAGTGAAGGACCTGCATTAATTTTATTTCTTACCAGGCTGGCACAAAAAGTAGGACAAAAGGCAGTCCTGTACGCAGGTTCCGATGACTTTGTTCAGTTTATTTCAAAAAACAGATTTGTCCTTTCCCACTATTATAGGTTTCTATTACCAAAACACACCCTGGTAGAAGCGGTATTGGATAAAAGACTAACATACGAATTGGCGCTTAAATCAAATGTGCCATGCCCAAAAACATTTGCTATTAATAACGAAGAGCAGTTCGAAGAAATTATTGATCAAGTTACCTTCCCATGCATTTTAAAACCAGTTTATTCCTCCCATTTTCGCACAAATATCGATCATAGACTCTATAAGAAAGCAATCGTTGTTGAAGAGCCTTCTAAATTGAGAGAAGAGTACCTTTTTTATCGCCCATTCGGGGAACTCATGATTCAGGAAGTCATCCCTGGTAATGAGGATTGCATTTATTCTGTCAAAACATTTTTTGATGAGAAAATGAATTTAGTTGGCTTGTGGATGAATCAAAAATTACATCAATTTCCTCCACATTTTGGATCAACAGCCCTTGCCCTTAGTATTAGGGACGAAGAAGTCATTCAACTCGCTACGACATTTCTGAAAGATATTGAATTCAAAGGCTTAGCTATTGCCGAATTTAAACGGGACCCAAGAGATGGAAAACTGAAATTTATTGAAATCAATTCAAGAATCGGTTTAACTCAAGCCTTATCAATTGCTTGTGGGGTTAATTTGGCTCACTTGTATTATTTATCCCTTACCGGGCAAAATCCCACACCAGTGACACAGCAGAAAGAAGGGGTCAAATGGGTTTACTTTGTTCGGGATTTTCTATCCTTTCGCCAAAAACACAAAAAAGGGGAAATGAAATTCTTTGAGTGGATAAAGAGCTTATCTGGTAAAAAAGTTGAGGCTCTTTTTGCTTGGAATGACCCACTTCCATTTGTTCGAAGTTTTGTTTCCCATTTGCGAAATTTATGGGGAAGACAGTTATAAATAATAAATGAAGGAGGGAACATTCTTTTTGAATAGTTTAGAAGAAGTTTTAAGCTGTTGGAAACAATATGATTGGGAAGTAAAGCTAAAAAAAGTCCTGAATAAAAAAGTAAAATTAGTAAATGAAAAAATAGAATGCCTTAAAAATACTCGTGAAAAGACTAGTATTTGGAAGTTGATTCTAACAGATGGACGGGAGTTCATTCCCATCGTACTAAAGATATACAAACAGCCGCTGAAAGAAAATCATCGGTTGGAAATCAATATGTATCAAAAAGCCTATAACATTTATCAAGAGTTTATGCCGAAATTGTATTGGTTGGAACCGAACGTTAATGGCGATGAAACATGGATGTTTACTGAATGCTTACAGCCGTTACGTGGACAAATAAAATTAGCCCCCAAGCATTTGGAACAAATTATCCCCACGGTGGCAAAATTTCATGCCATAACATATGATAAACGATTTTTACAGCATGCGGACATATTTGACTCCTCACTTCCCTTCTTTGATTCCGAGGAAAAGGTTAAGGAAAGGACGAAAGGAATCAAAAAGGCAAAGGAAAACCTAGAACGGGCAATGAAAGATCCTAATTTAACAGAATTGATAGCACCAAGGTATAAAATAATCAAAAAAATATTAAAAAAAGGTCCCGTTTTTTTTCCTGAAATTACTGAATCCGGACAATGTCTCATCCATGGCGACCTCCATGTCCATAATATTTGCTGTGAAAATGCCAATGATGTAGAGAATTGGAAAATTACTTTAATTGATTGGGAGTCTGCGAAACATTATCCATGCTGGTATGATTTAGTCGTTTTAGTTGAATTATTAATAGATTTTCGCTCAGATTGGCAGCAGAGTGAAGAAGAGATTCGAAGAAATTGCGTGCAAGTTTATTGTGAAGAGATGTTAAAATATGGAATAACCTTTAATGAAGATCCATTAAATCTTCTTAAAAAAGCCTATTTACAAAGAACGCTTGAAAAAAAGCTCTCTAGTCATTTGCAAAAGGTGTTGGATGGAGGTAAGAGCACTCTCCTCAAGAGATATCTCGAGAAAATAGAGGTTTGGGGCAAAGAACTGGGGTTATATTAGTGAACAGCTCAAGAATTAAAAAAGTATTTAGATATGAAAGGAGATTGTTGAATGGATAAGATTAGACGATCATCTTTTAGCTTAATAAAAGAGAGTAGTGAGTCTGGATGAAGGTGCTCGTAACAGGGGGAGCTGGATTCATTGGTTCGCATGTTGTCGATTTATTAATTCAATCTGGCTATGAACCAATCGTAGTAGATAATTTACGTACAGGTAAAAGAGAATTTGTCCCTCCCAACGTTCAATTCATTAAAATGGACATCGCTTCGCCCCGAATAGAGTCTGTTTTTGCCAGAGAAAAACCGGATGTGGTGATCCACTTGGCGGCTCAAGTAGATGTTGCCTACTCGGTAAAAAATCCAGTCGAGGATGCTAACCAAAATATTCTTGGAACGATTCGATTATTGGCCTGCTCCTACAAGTTTAACGTAAAAAAATTCATATTTTCTTCGTCTTGTGCTGTATACGGGGAAAAAGATGACTGTAGTATAAAGGAAACATTCCCCGTTCAACCTCTATCCTTTTATGGAATTAGCAAATATACTTCAGAACAATACATTCAGGCCTTTCATCAACTTTTTCAACTTCCTTACACGATTCTTAGATATGCGAATGTTTATGGACCGCGCCAATCTTCTAATGGAGAAGGCGGGGTCATCTCCATCTTTTTGAAGAAAGTGCTCAATGGTGAAGCCCCATGTATATCAGGAGACGGAGAACAAACAAGAGATTTTGTGTATGTGAAAGATGTCGCGCGTGCCAATGTATTATCCATTGAAAAGGGGACAAATGGTATTTTCAATATCGGTACTAATTCTAAAACAAGCATTAATCAACTATTTAATATAATCACTTCCCTAACTAATAGTAATTTATTACCTATCCCTATGCCTGAACGCGAAGGGGATATTCGTTATAGTCAATTGGACAATACCGAAGCGGTGAATCTTTTGTCGTGGAAACCTAACTTTGATTTGCAAACAGGATTAATTGAAACATTAAACTATTATAAAGGGAAATTGAAATACGAATGAAATTAAAGGAGATAATAGATGAATGATTTTAATAAAATAGCAGCCAAAAATAATGGCAAAATAACGTTACAAGATTTGAACGGCTTTCCAATGCTTGGGAAAGGTGCAGATGGATCCGTTTTTCAATTGTCACCTGAGAAATGTGTCAAAGTATATGTTAATGAAGACAATCAAAAAAAGGAGTTAAATGCACTACAAATAGGACAATCAAGTTCCGTTATCCCGCGTCTCTATGAATATGGATCCAATTATATTGTAATGGAATTGGTGAATGGAGGTAATCTAAAAGCCTACTTAAAAAAGGAGAAGCAACTACCCAAGCTAATCGCAATGAAGATATTATTCATGCTAACAGAATTAAAAAAAGTTGGTTTTGCTAGACTTGACACCGAGGTTCGGCACATTTTTTTTAATGAGCTGGGAGAAATAAAAGTGATTGATCACAAGAGGGCAATGACTACCGAAAGGTCTGTCCCGACCAAATTATTCACTGGATTAAAAAAACTTGGCTATTTAGATGAGTTTTTAAGACATGTGAAGGAGTTAAACCCATCTTTATATGAGGAATGGAAAAAGATAGACTTAAAATAATAATAAAAGGGGAACAAAAGGGCTGTTGTGGTTTGCGAATCACAGCCCTTTTTAGTTAATTGGAAAAATTTATCATTGAACTTTGAGTAACTAACATGGTATTATATAAAAGTTCTCTTCGAGCAGGTAAACACCTTCGAACAATTAACTATTTAATTTTAAAAATAGAAGTTGACTTGTTTGTGAGATTTATAGTATAATATTTTTTGTCGCTTTTTACTGAAGTGAGCTTGTTCTTTGAAAACTAAACAAACAAAATCGTGCAAACAAATAATAACAATCGTGTTTCTACTATTATATAGTGAAACATGAGCCAACGTAACAAATGAGCTAATCAAATTTCTCGCTTATTAACGAGCAGTAATATCCTAACGGATAAACTGCCCGTAAATACCCGATCGATTCGACTAACCATCGCGGGGGAAAACACCCCACGATGGAAGTCTCATCTTATTGGAGAGTTTGATCCTGGCTCAGGACGAACGCTGGCGGCGTGCCTAATACATGCAAGTCGAGCGAGACTCTTCGGAGTCTAGCGGCGGACGGGTGAGTAACACGTGGGCAACCTGCCTGTAAGACT
>NZ_JBHHJU010000030.1:0-69250 GCF_042136325.1 Neobacillus sp. KR4-4 | reverse complement strand
CTTTATTTTTGTCCTCCTCCCGCCAGGGAATGATTTACATTACTACATTGTCGCATAATTCTCTCCATAAGTACCGACATAAAATTTTCCTAAAACAACAAAAAACACTGCCATTGAAAATGGCAGCAGACAGTAAGGGGAGAGTTATATGGTTATTTACGATGCATTAAAGAAATGTATATATGAAGGTGAAATTAAACAATCTAGGCCTGAATTTGAAGGATTGCGGAATAGAATTGGAGAACTAACCGACGGTTATGGAGAAAGGCTCATATTCTATTGGAGACAACTGGAGTCTATTCAATTCAACTGGAACGAACAATTATGCATACTGTCAATTGAACCCCTTAGAAGCAAAACAGCATTGTGATTCCTTGCGTGTATACATCTTGGGAGAGGTCCTTTCCTTTCTCATGAATTTTACAAGGATATTATACTCGTCCACTTCCGGGCAGGCAATACCGTCAACTATGGGTAAATTATGGGTATCAAAATCAATTGATAATTACACATACCTACTATAGCTGTGGATTTCCGAAAAATATAATTCCAATATTATAACTTAGGAATCTTGTCCACACCAAATAATTACTAATTCATATAATTTAAAGAAACTAGAAGTTTTATTAGAAACTAACTAAAATCTCCTAGTGTTAGAAAGTTAAAGGATGTGAAAAATAATGTATTTAATTGAACTTGCTAAATGGAATATCAAGCAAGGGATACCAAATAAACCTTATACAGCTGCAGATTATCTAATGGCGGATACCAATATTCAAGGAATAAATAATGCTATTCAATTTGCTTATAACAATGGATATAACGGTGTTTTAATGCCTAAAGGGCAATATGCTTTATGCTATCCAAGAGAAATAAAAATGGTTAGTAACATGACATTTGATTTAAATGGATCTACCTTAAAAGTCATTTATGATTCTGATCGAAAATCCCCTTTTGACAATAGGACAACCACTGATTATTACAATTTTACAGGTAATAGTATTGTATTTGAAAATGTAATGCATGCTCACCTAATTAATGGAACAATTATTGGATGCAGGGATGATAGAAGTTTTTTGAATGTAACTGCTGAAAGAAGAGTGGAAAACAGCTATGGAGTGGTATTCCGAAAAAGCACAAAATACAGTTCTATAAACAATTGTATCGTTAGAGACTATATGGGAGATAATATAACCTTTACCAGTTCTGCAATTAGAGAATTAGCAGAATTTAATATGAATCTAACTTTAAATTCTCTAGACTATTCAACTGGGCAATTAATTTCTTCTACAAATTCTTTAACAACAGGCTTTATAAATATACCTACTGATGCTGTCTTTTCCTCCTTTCTTATAGCAGGCGCTGGTTTTACACGGTTGACCGCTTTAATAAATAAAGACGTCGATGTTTTTTTCTACAAACCAGACAACTCCTATATTGGGGTTCTTAAAAAGAGAAAAATTTATACCGATATTTCAATTCCACTAAATGCTGCGAAAATGAGAATGGTCTTTTCAGGCGAGACAAATCCATCTAAAAATCTACAAATAACACTAAAGTTTGGCTTAATTCCTCACCATAACGTTGTTGAATATAATGAGGTCTACAATGGACATAGAGGGGGGATTTCACTTGGGGGTAGCTATAATGTCGTTCAGCATAATGTTATTAGAGACAATGGGAAAGGAAGTAATAGCTTCTTGGATGGAAAGCCAATCTTTAGCGATCCCACAAGATATGCAATAAATCAAGAAGACTCATATGGTGATAACTGTGTTATTAAGAATAATCTGATATATGGCAGTAATCATGGAATATTAGCCGGTTGCTATTCAATACAGATTGAGAATAATCACATATATAATATAGATTCAATTGGGATTAATCTTTATAGCTTGCTAAGTGCAAATATAAGAGGAAACATCATTTATAATTGTGCTACAAGTATAGGCCTAATGACTTCTAACTTTGGAAATTCTTATGTAAATATTACAGAGAATAGCATAACAGGTGGGAATCTGTCTTTTAGTGCCAACAATTCTTATCAAATAAATGTATCAGATAATAATTTTGTAGACGTTACCAACATTCATATGGGAACCAGTAATATAAACAATACTTTTAGAAATAATCGTATTAAATATGCAACTATTAGCGGAACACCTGCTATTACAGCTAGCAAAATAGAAAATTGTATTCTTGATTCAACGTCTGTAAGAGATTTAACTTTAAAGGTTTATAAACAAATTGGATGTACTTTTAACAATTTAAAGATTACTATTCAAACTCTAAATGGTACGACTAAGAGCGAAAAGGTATCGATTGAAAATTGCGATTTCTATAACAGTACGTTAATTAACCTTATCTTGAGTACAAAAGATAGGCAATTATTTATAACTAAATCCCGTTTTACAGACACGATAATTAAAGCTGGAAATATAAACACTTCAGGCTTTACTGCAACAATTTTATTGGAGGAATGTGAACTAATTGCTAATACCATAAGTTATCTTTTTGCAACAGACTTTAATCAACCCAGCGGTTTAATTAAACTTGAAAGATGCACTATTGAGATTGCTAATTCTAATTTCTCTCACCTAATACATCACGAAAAAACTGTCATAAGGGATGTCTTTACATTTTTCGTTAAACAAAGTGATTTAAAATATACTGGAAACACTCCACTTAACCTGATTTATTACAATAGCATTAACCCTATGATACAATTCATTTCATCGGATAATACGTTTACAAAAATAAACTTACCAAGTGAAGACACGGGCACATTTGTTGGTTATGACATTGATGACACCTACAAAATCAACCTAACTTTACAAGATAACGGTGATGGGTATAATGCTTCTATCAACCATAATCTTAATACCTTAGAACCTTATATTTTATGCATTTCACCTACGTCTCAAATCATTCACCCATTGATAACTATATTAGATAAAAATTCTATCAGCATAAAGGATACACAAAATACTAATTTGATTGTTACAGTAAAAAAAATATAAAAGCGCTCCCCCACACCTGCAATGTTACTAGAAGGTTGAGCAGGGGCCTAATTGGGTTACCTGCTCATTTAATAACTTCGTCCAATAGTATCTCCACTTCTGCCATTCTATTCTCTAATGCAAAAAACTCTCTACGCTGCTTTGCTTGCTCTTTATAATAATCCAAATTAATAGGTTTTCTTAAAACTTCTTTTATGGCCCGTATCAAACCTTCTTCGGTATTTTCACATATGTATCCACACTCATGTGAACCAAATATTTCCTGCATCCCGGAACAATCTGTAGTAATTACAGGTTTTCCAAGAACTATGGCCTCAATTGCAACTGTGCTTAAACCTTCCGCATAAGAAGAACAAATCAGACAATCCGCTGCTTTTATATATGGGTATGGATTGGCTTTTTGTCCTAAAAAATCAATTTCCTGCTCTAAATGATATTGTTTTACCATTGCTTGTAACTGATCTAGATTTTCTCCATCACCAATCATCCATAAACAAAATGAATAGCCCTCTTGTTTACATTGTGCCAAAGCAGAAATCAGACGTTCATATCCCTTTACTGGAATCAAGCGCCCTACTGTAACAAATTGCATTACATCCTGGCGCTTAATATGTTCTTTTTTTGCCTTTGTAGTAATCCATTCATCTTGGATTGGATTATAAACGCAACGCGGCTCAGAATTAGGAAAGATTACATTAAATGATTGACACACAGCTTCGGATACACCGATTATCTGACTAAAGGATTGATAGATTCTCTTGCTTTCATCCAATTGGCTAATAGTTAAATTCTGATACAACCGATGTTGATTCGTATGTAACCAGGCTATTTTATAACTATTTTGAGAAGAGAAACTAACAAATTCTGTCGGCCAACCTTCATAAAATGCCACTTCCACATCGTACTCATCTTTTATTAAATAACGGTACATTCTATGCTTTGGCATATGTGCATACAAATAATTAAAAAGACGATATCGCAATACATTTGTATTGTCAATTAGATACTTATATTTAACATGTGGTTGAAAGCCTTCATCAAATTCAAAACAATAATTCGTATATACGCTTTTCTTAAACAGAGCAATAACTGTTATTTCATATTTTTCTGGATTTAAGTTATTTACAAGGTCAATTAGAACTTTCTCAGCTCCTCCGACTACCATTGACTCAATAAAAAAAGCCACTTTCTTTTTCAAATCATCACATCCTTCCTAATCGCATTCTTTTTCAAGTGCAAAACAACACTATAGACTCTCAAACCATAGTCCCTTAAAAAAATATCATTTGGAATATAAGAACCTTAATAACTAAAAATAAAAAAAGACAAAATGCTCAGACAATTCGCCGTTTTATATCTCTTTAATTTTGTTTAGAGTTGTAATTTGTGTATAGTTCTTTATTAATCAACCTGCATTTCTTATTTTTTTATTTAGATTCATTTTTATTTGTAGCGAACCAAAAACTTTTTTCATAATCACCAAAAGATACCTAAATTCCTCGGTCTTATAAAAAATTGTAATATAAATTATATTAGGGACAATTAAACAAACTAACCCACTTAATCCTATATATAATAAGTTGTTTGAAGGAATAAAACTGCAAATCATTCTTGTAACTATAAAAGCGGCTAAACCAACAACTACATAATAAGTGTAGTTTATGAAATATTTTATTAATGGTTCCTTAAATACCTTTTTATATACAAAATAAGGTGTAGTCCAGAAAGGAACTGCTAATGCACTTATGAGTGTCCCTAAGAAAACTCCAGATATCCCCATATATTTCACCAATACAATAGAAAAAACCAGATTAATACCGGCCTGAAATAACGGCGCATACCTATCTTCATAAAAAATTCCTGCTGTAGTTTTGATAGTTGTAATCGAATTTCTCATACCACGTTCATAAAAACAAATCACTAATATTGCCAAAACACTATGGCTCATTAAAAACTTTGGTCCTAACCATAATGAAATAAATGGCTCTAGTAAGATCGCCAAAACAATGGTTAAAAATGAATAAAGCCAAAAATTTAGGAATCTATATACCTTATACAAATTATAGACCCTATCTTTAGTTTCCTTTGCAACTAGATTTCCAACACTATGATATATATTATTAAAAACCTGATTAATAAAAGTCCTACAAATTTCAATTAACATATTATAGTTTGAATATAATCCAACAGCGGCAACACTAACAAATGACGAAATAATGATATTATCGGTTCCAAATACAAGATAGGTCCCAATATTTTGTAATACTATGGCTTTAATATTTTTTATTATACTTATTGTTGTTTCATTATCTAACTTATCCGATGTCTTATTTCTTAGAAAAGGATATTTCCTATTTGCAATAATGGATATTATTATAGAATTTATTATTGTAATAATACTGTCAATTATTAAGTATAGAATATAATTTCTGGTGAACTGTAAAATACCAATTTTTATACAGACAGAAATGATCGACGAAATTGAATATATGCCAGTCACTAAATAACCTTTTTGACAAACATTTAGAAAAGAATTTTTATGTATGTAAAAGTAAGGTGCAACTGTGTTTAGTAAAAAAATAAGATAGATCAAATGAATATTTTCCACATTAGAACCTTTTACAAAAAAATCCAAAAAGGGCATTATAGATAATCCTAGTAACAAAATTACAAGAGCGATAATCATATATGCCTTTTTATATAATTTCATCAATACGTTTATTTTATTTTGATCATTTTCAGCCACTGGCTTGTATAAACTATACATTATACTAGAGCCAATACCAGCTTCAGCCAAAGACAACATCGCTAGAATATTAGTTAGAAGGCCATTTATACCAAGGTATTCAATCCCTAGAGTGTTTATAAATACAGTCCTTGAAATGAAGCTCAATATTGTAATAATAAGTTGATTGCCTAATCCAACAGAAATATTAATTAAAGAACTTTTTACTCTCATAGTTTCTCCAATATTCCAAATTATTTTATTCGATTTACTTAATAACGATTAGAACAAAAGGGAAATGGAACTTTTAAGATTTATTCAAAATAAGCCTTTTACATTTAACTAGTATAATTGCTGAGAGAAATGTAAACAAATTAATCCCCAAATATTCCGATGCTTGTTTTATTCCAATATTTCTTTTTACAAAGCTATAATATAAACTGTAATTCGCAAACTTACCAAAAAGATTTGGTTTATAAAATTTAATTTGTTGATTAATATAACAAGCAGTTCCTTTTGGATTTTTTGCAAATATCTCATCTATATTTTGAGTTAATCCATCATTTAAATAATTGCAAATATATATTGTTTTATTAAACCATCTAATATTGAAACCATCGTTGGCCATTCGATCCCATACCGTAGCCTCCGAAATAAACTTTTCTCCCTCAAACTCATCAAACTTATAGTTTTTAAGAATATCTGTATAAAATACCTCAGCCTTATCTCCAGTAATATTAAATTTATTTCGCTCTAGTGAGGTTGCATCAATATATTCACCCTCAAAAGTTGTCCCTAAGAAGTCATTTATGCTTTTTCCTCTGTTCCCAGAAACTCCACAAAATAATTTTTTATCTGGAAGTGTTTTCTCCCATCTAACAATACTTTCGAGAGCATCTTCGGTAAGATAATCGTCCGAATCAACAATAAAAAACAATTCCCCATTTGCCTGGTCTGTTGCCATGTTTATTGCTCGGTGCTTACCTCCATTTGGAACCTTTTTATATCTAATAGGAAAAGAATTTTT
This sequence comes from Neobacillus sp. KR4-4, assembly GCF_042136325.1. Lineage (NCBI taxonomy): Bacteria > Bacillati > Bacillota > Bacilli > Caryophanales > Bacillaceae > Neobacillus > Neobacillus sp. KR4-4. The sequence continues at coordinate 62,478 of NZ_JBHHJU010000030.1, read as the reverse complement.
TTCATTCACCCATTTTTCAATTAAATCTTCAGTGCTATCTTTAGAACCATCATCAATTACCAACCATTCAAAATCTGTAAATGTTTGTTGTTGTAATGACTGATATAGTTTTTCTAAAAGATATCCCCTGTTATAGGTTGGTGTAAACACCGTTATTTTCATTGGACTATCCCCCATCTGCAGCATTATACAATATTTTGTCTATTAACCTTTTTAGTTTTACTATTTTCTAATGAATTTTGGAGATATCGATTCATACATCTAATACTAAACCCTTGAGTAAAAGGTAAAATATTAAATAAACTTGAGTAAACACCTATATCTTTGGTATCTCCCTGTGAAAAGTCAATAGATCCGTTTCGTCTTGTTACACTCATTAAGTAATTAATGGCTTTATTCGCACTATCATTGCATTTATCTGAAATACTATCTATGGCCGATGCATTTAACAAAAACCATGCTAAAGTTGATGTTGTAGAGGAATCTGGTCTACATTCAGATCTAGTTACAGTCCAATTCCAACTACCATTTTTTTGTTGGAATCTAATGGCAGCTTGTGCGAATTTTTCAATGCTATAATCTAAAGTCAATTTATATTTATGCTTATTTGGCAATTCTGACCAGGCATCAATAAGTCCAATAGCGTACCAACCAAGCCCTCTCCCCCAACCATATAAACCTAGCGGGATTTTATTTTCAATATTGTAAGAATGGCATGGTATATACATATCATCTAACATACCATGTTTTTCATAAGTTTTAATTTGTTTAACTGCCAGTTCAATACACTCTTCTTTATGGTATTTTAGACCATACGATATTAGAAATGGACAAATAAAACCAATTGTATCAACATATCTATAACTTTTCATTGACTTTCTGTATTGTACTGTACCATCTTGACCAATATGTTCTTGAATTAGCTCCCAAGTGGAATCTAATGCCTTTTTGTATTTATCTATATCAATAAAATTAATTTTCATTATTGAGTAAGCCAATATCGCTCCGTCTACTTTCTCAGGTTTAATCTTCCAATCACCATTACTATCAAACTTTCGATCCAAAAAACCCTGAAGTTCATTTTTCACTTTTGGATCATCGTTATATTTTAGATATTCAGCAAGTCCTAATATTAAGGAAGCCTCCTGCCAATGCTGGATTGCGCTTTTTGAGTAATTCCTTTTTAACATATCAATTACAATCAACCTTGTATTATCTGTCACTTTGATTTTGGGTGTATTTCCAATCCATATTGCTCCTCTTTCGATTATTGTCTTGTTCCAAATTAATTTATCGTGAAAATTCCCAATCCTAATTCTCGATATCCAATCTTTAAAAATAGGTACTAAGTCTATAATCACAATTACTAAAGCAAGGAAAAGTAAGATGAAAGTCAAACCTTGTAAGACCATATAAATATCCTTTCGTAAGAAATTTTTATGCTATTTTACATAACCTATGGAAGTCTTTAATTCCTCTAACATTTTATTGCACTTATCATTTGTAATATTTCCACCTATTGTCCAATTGTTATCATAGACATTAGAAGTCTCCATATTTTTTTTGTGTTTATTTATATAATCTTTTGTTTTTGCAATAAATCTTGCAGGGTTCCCTGCAACAATACATCCTTCAGGTACAACCTATGTTACAACGCTTCCTGCAGCAACAATTGCTCCTTTCCCTATGGTAACTCCCGGCATTATTAAAGCTCTTGCCCCGATGAATACATTATCCTCAATTTTTATTTTTGCTATTTTGGTATAATCTAGATACCGCTTTGTACTTGCATCATGGGCAAGTAGATATGCTTGTGGGGCAAAAGTAACATTATCTCCGATTTCTATTAACCAACAATGAGCATAATCAATAGTACTACCAGCCAGACCATGACAATTTTCCCCAACCTTCATACCTCTTTCTATACATGCCTGCCACAGTTAATTCTTCAGGAGACTTTTTCCCCAACCTGATCATTATAGAATTTAATATTCGATTAATCATTTTCTCCTCCTCAAAAAAATCATAATTTCTTCATTCTTTTGAATTTTACACTCTATTCGTAATTTTTCTTTATATTATTTCATTTCTCACCCACTAAAGATCCCATACAACTTGTTTATCTCTTCCTCAGTCCCTAATTTCGTTTGAGCGAGGTTATTAATTAATTTTTTTATTAAATCATCATTTCGAATTAATTTTTCAATATTTTCAGTTATTGAATTCGAATTCATTTCTGCTATCAAGCCATCAATTCCATTATTGATTTGGTCTTTGGCTGTACTAAAATTGGTAACAATAATCGGTTTATTTAATATTTTAGCTTCATCAATCGCAATAGATTTACCTTCAAACTTAGATGTCTGGACGTAAAAATGAGCTTGCTTTATATAGGGATATGGGTTAGATTTCAAACCTAATAATTTAAAATGATTTTCTAAATTATTTGCTTTTATAAGCTTTGTTAAATTTTCGCGTTCTTCTCCTTCTCCAATGATATTCCATCTAATTTTGTATCCTTTATCTATAAGCTTCTTGCAAGATTCAATTGCTAATTCAAATCCTTTTTGATAATGGAGCCTACCAATTGATAAAATTATAATTTCGTCCTTTTTGATGTTATAAACATTATTACTTCCTTGAGCGGCCATTTTTTTTATCATTGAGGGAGATACTATATTATAGATAGTATCAACCTTATTTTTTTCACTTGGGAATCTAGCTTTGAAAATGTTTGCACATTCCTCTGAAACAGTAACGATTTTATCTATTTTTTTAAAATAGTTAATATCAAACTTAGGGTCCATTCCTAACTTATCATAATCAATATGAACCCAGCCTACTTTCTTTGAGGCTTTTACTTTATCAACACAAAAATAGGTCGATGTTTTCTCTAAAAATCCAATCGCAACGTCATATTTTTTTTCTAAATTTTCAAAGGGAGTAGATAAATGCTTCCATGTGTATTGTTCTCTTGTAGAAACATCTTTTGAATATTTATTTTTCAAAGTAAAAATAACCCTATTATACGCAATATCGAGTTTTCCTCTTATTAAAAGTTCCTTAATCGACTTAAAAAATGATAAAGAAAATAGTTTGTATGTTTCAGGTAGGGGTAAAACCTTAACCTCTTTTGGTATGAATTCCATAAAAAGACCTTCATGATTCAACATAAAAAGATCTACATTATATTGACTATAATCCAAGTGGTGCAGTAAATTGATTAAACTTTTTTCCCCACCACCGGCTGATAAGCTTGGTATTATGAATAGTAACTTTTTTTTCTCCATCATTAAACCTCGATTTACCTTATTAGTTCTATTAAATAATCTACTGCTTTATATGACATTTTTTTAATATTTGGAGTGGCATTTTGTAGTTGTTGTCTTATGTTTGCCTCATCTCTTACCATTTCATCAAAACTAGCTATTAACTTATTAATATCCGAAATATCTTCAATACCTAAAACCAATTTTTCCTCTCCAAATAAGTCTTTAGAAATGCCCTTTGACTTTATACTATAGCCTAATACCATTGTCGGAACATTATTGGAATAAGCAGCAATTGTCGCATGGGTTCTAGCTCCAATAAAAAATCTCATCCTACCAATATAGCCTTTATATTGAATCGCATTTAAATTATCCGGTAAGATGAGAACTCTTCCTGTGTGTTTGTATTCTTCATAATATTTATTTAGTATTTCAAAATCGTTATTTCCATGGTCTATAACATGAGGAGTAAGGGCTATGGTCATATCTGTATTTGCTAAAATATGATTGATAAGTTCTCCTACCGCCTCTTGGGATTTCTTATTCCTTTTCCATACAAGCGGGCTAAAATTTAACCCAACAGTATTTCCTTCTTGCCATCCTATAGGTAATTCTAACTCTTCCTTTTCCATCGTGAAGGCTGGATCGGCAACTAATCTGATATTATTTAGACCCCTGCTTTTTAGTAAGTTATAAGTAAGTGTTTCTCGAGCTAGAATTAAATCAAATAATTTTAGATCTTCGATTTTTCTTTCTGACAAGTCTTCCTCCCCAATCGAACAACCCCACAAAACAAGCTTTTTCCCCTGTGATTTAACTTTTCTATCTATCTCATACAACCATGGCTGCTCTCCATAACAATAATTATCACCGCCAATGGACAGACAAATCTCTGCATCCTTTATACGTTTAATAATGTTTTTGTGAATTTTACTAAATGCATACGATTCATTATTTAAAAATTTCACATTTAAAGAAGATATTAACCAATCATATGAAAACTTTTTTATTTGTGAATCAGAACCATTAAAAATCTTATCTAGTTTGGGGATTATTTTATCTGTTTCTGGTCTGCTAGAAACTAAGTATACTTGAGCTTTGTTCACTTTTTCCTTTATGATATTAGTAGATGAGCGAACAATCGCTTCACATCCTCTATTTAAACTGCCTCCATGAGCAAACATCATTACTTTCATCCTTCTTCTCCTCCAATACAACTATTACGAAATCGACTGTATGCTGTTGCACAGTATAGGCCCAAAATTGACCTTCTTTCAATCATACTAATCACTATTTTTTCATACCTTCCGAATTTAGGTAACATTTCCATTTTATACCTAGGAAGTGCTTCTCTAACAAACTGATTGTTAATCATATTTTTTATGTATTGATATCTTTTAATAAAGCTCAATTCTTTGGTTGGTTTAAAATAAATATAAAGATAGGCCATAACGCAATCCATTAGTTTTATAGATTGCAGTTTCTTAATTGTTTGTAAATCCATATTTGTAACAAATTCTTCTGGCAACATTCTATTGTAAACTTCTATGGCTTGGCTGAAGTAATCTTTTTTAGCTATATTTCTTGTTGCGCTTCCCTCAACTTCTCTATAATGATACCCGGCATAATCTATAAATCTTACTGCCTTCGCAAAACTGAAACACTGCATATTAAATAGTCCATCTTCGCCTAACGCTAAATTCTGTGGAAAGAAGGCATGCGCATGTGTTATTAGATCTCTTTTATAAATCTTTGTGCAAACTGTATTCAAATCATCTTTTTTAAGAAAATAAGGAATAAGAGTTTGTTGAACATATTCAGCATTCAAATTAATATTTTTTGGAAAATGATAATTGCTAATGACATGATGTCCTTCCATCTTACTTTGAAAATTGGATATAACTATGTCGCAATTTCCTTGTATCGCCAAATCATACAATACTTTATACATTTCATTTTCAACAAAATCGTCAGCATCTACAAAACCAATATAATCTCCGACAGCTGCATTAAGTCCCGCATTTCTCGCAGCACTTACCCCTTGATTTTCTTGATTAAATAACTTGATCCGATTATCTGATTTTTTATATTCGTTTATAATAGCTACACTGTTATCAGAAGAACCATCGTTTATAAATATAAACTCACATGCCTCTAGTTTCTGGTTTATGAGTGATTCGATACAATGAGCAATATATTTCTCTGCATTATAAACTGGAACGATAATACTTACATTAATACCCATTACCAAATCACTCCTTTCTTAACCCACAATTTTGTAAAGCTTTTCTAATTCATAATTATTGCTAAAATCTCTTTCTTTAATATTACGAATGAATGAGTTTCTTAGCTCTTCGCTATGGTAAAATCCTTCTATTCCATTTACTATTCCATCTACACTCAAATCACAAATAATACCTTCTACACTATTTTCAATTTGACTACTTGCTGTTGGATAGCTGGTAATAAGAATGGGTTTTCCAAGTATCTTAGCTTCTGAAACGGTTACTGCCTTTCCTTCATACCTGGATGGCTGCACATATAAGTCACAATCTTTTATATATGGATATGGATTTGTCTGTTTTCCTAAAAGAATAAAGCTATCTTCTAAGTTATTTTTTGCAATTAATTCTTTCAAATCAGTTTCAAAGCCTCCATGCCCAATCACATGCCATTTAATATTCGTTAGACCTTTATCATGTAACATTCTCAGAGCACTAATTGCTAAATCAAAACCCTTTACATAGGATAATCTCCCAACAGAAACAATGTTAAAGGATTGATCCTTATTATTATTAAAAATTTTTATTTCTTCTGCCATTTTCTTAATAAAGCTTGGTGATGTTAAATTTTCTATAACTATCACTTTTTCTTCTAAAGAAGGATAGGTTGATAGGAATGATGCCGCACATGCATCAGAAACAGATGCAATAGCGTCAAATTTATTCCATACATTTAGGTCTAATCTATTATCAATTTCTAATTTACTATAGTCTGTATGAATCCATGCAATCTTTTTTTTAGCATTAACTTTGTTGGCTATAATGTCATGCGGCCAGGCATAACTTATAGCTACATCGTATTTTTTATCTATTTTAGGTATAAAATAAGAAGAATATTTTAATGAAAGCTGCATTTGAATATAGCCTGCGCCTTCTGTTAAATTCCTAGCTTTTGATTTTATGGCCGCAACATATTTAGCTATTATTCTCATAAGGGCTAAAGAGTAATGTCCCTCTTTCAAACATTGGATAACAGGTTTTCGGAATACGGTAAATTTTTTAACTTCAGGTAAAATATTTACTCTTTTCGGTATTAATTTCATAAAGTCACCAACATGATGGAAGATTAATAAATCTACATTGTATTTCTCATAATCGAAACTTTCTAACATGTTAATTAGGCTTCTTTCAATTCCACCTATTTCCATATTATAAACTGAAATTAAAATATTTTTTTTCATATCTTCCTCACATTAAGCTTTCATATTTTCTAAGTTTTTAATTTTAACTACTTTATTTGTTCGATTTAATGAAAGAGAAATGTTCTCTCTTTTGCTAAAAAATAATGTGTTTGCCGGTACAGTTCCTTTTACAACACTCCCAGCTCCAATTACTACATTATCCCCTATGTGTGTATCTCTTAAGATAACTACATTGGAACCGATCCATACATTGTCACCAATGGAAACCTCTCCTCTTAACAGATGGTCACCACCACTTTTTTTATAATTATGATCATGGTCATTAATACATACATTCGGAGCAATTTTTGTATTTTTTCCAATTGATATTCGTTTGACACAGTTTATATTACAATTATCATTTATGAATACATTCTCACCAATATTTAGTTCTCCATTAAAATCAATTCGGATGCTTGCGTTTTTTCTAATAAACACAAATTTTCCGATATTTATGATAGAACTTTTATTAAAAATCTCTATTCTGCTGTTTGCTTGTAATGAGAAAATGGATGATTTTATATTTCTGAAATAAATAATCTTATAAAAAAATCCCCTTAATACTCCTATTAAATGGGATAAATTCATAATAAATGTTAAATAAATTCCTCGGTTTTTACATTCAGAAACAAGGGCAGTAATTATCTTCTTAAGTACCATGGGAAATTCTCCTTAAGGAATAAATTTCAGCGATTAATTTTCCTTAACCTCGCAATATTATTTCCGCCAATTATTTTAGACAGATATAATTTTATTTGACCCTTTATTTTTGCCCTCAGTGGCAGCCAGCTTTTATAAAAGTGGTGCATCGCATAAGTATTCTCCGAGATAAAATTCCTGCAATTAATATAATCATATGGAGAAAAAAAGGTTTGAGGATAAAAGACACCAAGTCCTTTAATCTCTTGGTATTGACCATTTGGTTCCAAACCAACACTTTTTAAAATCTTTGTAATAACTGCTACATTGGTTAAATCATTATGAGTACCATCTGCTAGTATATATTCCTTATTTTTATATGATTCTAAAAATAACCTTATCAAGTTATTTCCTTTTGCAGCCCCAATTGTGCTAGTAGCTATAAAATTCTCTTGTTCAAACCCCCAAAATGAATCATGATGCAATAGATTGTCAAATGGTTTAAAAACTTCGACATCAGTATCTAAGTAAATTCCCCCAAAGTTATACAAAACAAATACTCTTACATAATCGCTTACGAAAGCAAACTTTCCAGATTTATATGCCTCTTTCACATAGGTATTTGAATTTATATCAAAGTTGGTTTCATTCCATTCTAAAATTTCATAATCTATTAAATTATTTTTCCAGCTTTCAATACATTTTCTGACTAATTCCGGTTTTTCTTTTCCTCCAAACCAACAGAAATGAATGATTTTAGGTATTTTATACATATAATTACCTCAATTTTTTTTAGAAACTTCATTTATTTTGTTTCCAAATTTTGATTCTGCCACTTGATAAACTCTATCAATGTTTTATATTCTTGTTTTTCAATTCCTGATTTTTTTAATTCATTTATAATTTCAATCCATTCTTTATCTTGTTGCTGTTGACCTTCATCAGTTGCTTCTGTTTTAAGTAGTAACTTCAGATCAACATTTAAAACATGGGCAATTTTTTTAACAACCTGGATTGAGGGATTTTGGTTTAGATTTCGCTCAATATTACTTAGGTAGGACTTTGAGATACTGGCACGTTCTGCAAGCTCTGATAATGTAAGACCTTTTTTCATACGGATTTCATATATATTTCTTCCTATCATTAGCAACTACCCCGTTTTATCTTCTAAGATTTTCTTCTGTATTAATACGTATCTTCATTTCATTTCGGATAGACAACATATTATTAATAGAATTAATAATTCTATTTTGGTCTTCTTCAGTCAAATTTGATCCAGAAGGTAGACATAGCCCATTATAAAAAAGACTCTCAGCGATATTCTCATTCTCACTGTGAGGATAATATTTAACACCTTTGAAAACCGGCTGGAGATGAAGTGGCTTCCATACTGGGCGAGCTTCAATATTCTCTTCTGCAAGGTTTTTTATCAAGTCTCCAACTGAAACACCTGCTTCTTCCTCGTTTACTGTAATAGCTGTCAGCCAACGATTAGAAAAAGTATTCTCTAATTCGGGCATGAAGTGAATTCCTTGAAGATGGGCTAATTCATGATAATATCGTTTAAAAACATTTCTTCTTGCTTCCACTCGTTCAGGTAATACCTCTAATTGAGCTCTTCCGACACCTGCTAAGATGTTACTCATTCGATAATTAAATCCGATATAGCTGTGCTGGTAATGAGGTGCAGGATCTCGGGCTTGAGTAGCCAAAAAGCGAGCTTTTTTTAATGCCGCATCGTCGTTTGAAACTAACATGCCTCCCCCTGAAGTAGTGATAATTTTGTTGCCATTAAAAGAATAGATTCCAAATTCCCCATATGTTCCACTTGCCTTACCTTTATATGTCGAACCAAGAGACTCTGCTGCATCTTCAATGATAGGAACATCGTAATGATTACATATAGAAACAATTTCATCCATTTTTGCACTTTGCCCATATAAGTTCACAACAATGACTGCTTTTGGGAGTTTTCCTTCATATGAAGCATCTATAAATGCCTTTTCTAAAGCAAGAGGAGACATATTCCATGTTTCTGGTTCCGAGTCAATAAAAACTGGTTCTGCACCTTGATAAATAATTGGGTTAGCACTAGCAACAAACGTTAAGCTTGAACAAAATACTTTGTCACCTTTTTGTACGTCCAATAAAGAAAGAGCCAAATGAATTGCTGCAGTTCCTGAACTAACGGCAACAGCTTCATTGGCTCCAACATATTCGGCTATTTCTTTTTCAAAGGCATCAACATTTGGTCCAAGTGGCGCAATCCAGTTAGTATCAAATGCTTCCTTTATATACTTAAACTCATTCCCACTCATATGGGGTGATGAAAGGTAAATTCTCTTTTTAAGTGTTGTATTTAACAATTAGTTCACCTCCGCACTCATTTGATTAACTTTTTTAACCCTTGCAGGTATACCAACAGCTGTAGAATAAGATGGAATATCCGTAATAACGGTTGCACCTGCACCGATAATACTCCAATTTCCAATCATCATATTGGGGATAATCGTTGATCCGGCACCAACATGTACTCCTTCAGCTATATGTACATTTCCGGTTAAGATGACACCTGGAGAAATGTGTGCAAAATCTCCAACAATACTATCATGCTCGATAATGGAACTTGTATTTATAATAGTATGATTGCCAATTATAGTATCGGAATTAAGTACTGAGTTAGGCATGATAACGGTCCCATGACCTATCTTTGCACTAGGACTGACCACAGCAGAACGGTGAATCAAGGTAGGAAAATATTCATCGGAAAGATTTAGTCTCTTAGCAATGGATTGGCGAATCTTATTATCTCCGATCGCTATAACGAACCTAACATCAATAAAGTAATCAAGTAATCTTTTAGCTGATGAAATAGGACCACAATAAGTATTGTCTATAAGACTTACATTGTCGTATTTGTCATCTAAGTATCCCACTATTTTATTTCCTTGATTAGATAAAATTGTATCGGATACCACATTACTGTGACCTCCACGGCCAACCACTACAATTTTCATCCATGTCCCCTTCCTATTGTCGAATTTGATCCTTTAAAACTTTCCATCGTGACTTGGCCCGGTTGGTTTATTCCTTCGGAAACAGCTACCTTATAGACTGTTAAAAATAATATTTTCATATCAAGTAGGAAGGATCGATTATTTACATACCAGACATCTAATTCAAATTTTTCTTCCCAAGTTATTGCATTGCGTCCATTTATTTGTGCCCATCCGGTAATACCAGGTTTTACTTGATGACGCTTAGATTGTTCCTTTGTATATAGGGGAAGATACTCCATTAATAAAGGTCTGGGACCTACTAAACTTATGTCACCTTTTATTACATTCAATAGTTGTGGATATTCATCCAAACTATATTTTCTAAGGAATTTCCCAAATGGAGTAATCCTTAGATAATCTGGAAGTACTTTTCCATTACTATCTCTTTGATTTGTCATTGAACGAAGTTTGTAAAGGTAAAAGGGCTTTGCATTCAATCCGGGACGCAGCTGTTTAAATATGATTGGAGATCCTAGCTTTAATTTAACCAAGAATGCAAACATCAGGAATACTGGGAAAAGACAAATAAATATAACCAATGAAACTATTAAATCAAATGATCGCTTCATAACTAGCCATCCCCTGCTATTTTTCTCTAATAAATAATTTATCTTTTTTCTGACACTACTTGCTGTTTTATTTCTTCGATTAATTCTATAAGATTAATATTTTCGGATGTTTGACCCTTTAAGTAGATATTTATTAGTAATTCCTGAAATTTCTGTTGTGTTAACGTTTCCGATATTTTCACTGTTCAAACCTCACTTAAAGATAAAAATCCTCTTAAATAATAAAGGCCCCTATAAATTTATATAATTACTTTTATAAATGATATTAAGTGATAATACATTCTCATAATAAAAGTAAATTAAGTAACAACCTAAAAGCCCATAATAAATTAATTTCCTATCACTTTTAGAAAATAATTTAATAATCCATGAGGTTAATATAAGGTTATAAAGGCCAAAGTATATATTAAATCTTGCAAATATCCAGTTTTGTGAAGAGATGACCATAAATACTAATCCTAGCGTAGTCAAATTAACAATATAATCACTTTTAGGCCATAATTCTCTTAGTCTCTCTTTTCCAAAATAGGAAATAATCAAAGGGGCACCAGTTACAGCTACTCGCATTGAACTCGCTCCACCTTCGGAAAAATTACTATAGTGACCGTACTGGGTATCTTCAAGTGCACTAAATAACAGTGTTGAGAACTGATTAAACCCCGCTGCAATTAAAACAGCTAAACCTAAAAGGGTAAAAGTTACCTTTGTCCATGCCTCCCTTCTTACAACGAAATAAATTGGAATAAAAATTAATGCTGTTTGGTGTATTGTTGATCCTAATAAAACAACAATCATAAACATCTTCCAATTACCATTTAGGATAAATCTTGTTGCGGCAAAAACAATGGCTGCAGCTAAGAATTGTCTAATTCCATTCATTGAAACTGTATACATCCCAGCTGCTATATAAGCAAATAAACTTAATTCAATCATTCTAGAGTATTTAAATAATACTTGTACTATCAATACATTTGTAAATAATGCTACAGTAAAAATTAATAATTGAGGATCATGAGAAATTTTTTGCAAAAGGGCTTGCAAAATATTAAATCCAAAATCACCTTTATAATTTATATTTTGTAGAGTGTAATCATTAATTTTGTAACTATACATATAAAAAAATGTGTCACCAATATTATTTCTAAGACCTGAAACGAGGACCAAAGAGATAATTGAGATAAAGATAAGTAGTTTATTTGGCTTAATGTATGGAGCATTAATGGCTAAAGGACTGGAAAAATATCTTGCAAAAAAAGAAGAAAAATATACGACAATAAGATTAATCCATAAGATCTCCATAGGCTTAATCCTTTCGTTAAAAATAATTCATTACTCTAACTACTTTTTAGAACCGTGGTTTTTCCAGTTTTTAATATATAAAAATATAAAGCAATTCCAAATGGTGTCGCGAGAAGTGTGGTAAATTTATTCGGTGACTCAAACAAAAATTTTGCATTTCTTAACATCAAATTAGTTGATACGTAATGGATGGATTCTCTAAATCTTTCTCTGAATGAAGGAGCATACCTCATTGCTACTTTTCTAAAAAAGGAAAAACTTTTTGGATTTTTTTTATACTGATTGATGATATTCATACTTGATCCATCTGGTAAATATTCCACAAAACAAAGGATTTCATTCAAAATAAGCAATGAATATTCTTGATCAATAAGAATGTATTTATAGCTTAGAGGACAGTATTTCTCACCTGGAAAGATAGGATATGGCGGTGTCTTTCGTGTTACTTCAGACCGGTAGACTAGCTTTTTATCACCCTTTACTTGTTGCTTGGCATATAAATTTGATAAAGTTGATTTGTTTAAATTCTCCGGCATTTTTGTGCCAATTACGCTACCATCAGGACTGGCATCTAGGCCAACTATTCCTGCACACCTTTCACTTCCAAATCTCTTCCAAAAATCAGTGATTTTTTCAACTGCATCATCAGGCATATAATCATCGGAGTCAATACATACATTAAGCTCTGTATCAACGAGTTCATATGCTGTATTATGTGCACCATGCATACCAAGGTTTTCTTGATAATGGTAACGGATTGGAACAATATTCTCTGTAATCCATCTTTTAACTAATTCTTTAGTATTGTCTGTAGAACCGTCGTCAATAATCAACCATATAAAATCTTTACTTGTTTGCCTTTTTAGACTTTCATAACATAAATGAAGCGTGTATGCTCGATTAAAGGTAGGAGTAAATACTGTAAGTATCGGTGTCATTTGATTCACCTCCATATATCTCTAATTATCTTGCTTCAAATGAATAATAATCCGTATAATAATTTGATAGCCATTTAGCCATCGTTATAGAATCATAACCACTTTCCTTCAACTTTTCTGAAGTATTAGCATGTTCGTATGTAGAGCTTAGAATTTGTTTTGTCCAATATTCCGGGGACTTATCTAGACTGATGTATTCTACTCTTCCTGTAACATCACTTTCAAAAGTAATTGCATCTGATACAACACATTTTAGGCCTGCAGCCTGTGCTTCAATTAAGACTACTGGTAACCCTTCAAATAAAGAAGGAAAAAGAAATAAATCCATTGCTTGCATTAATTTTGAAATATCGCTTCTAACTCCTAACAATTTAACACGGGAGGATAAACCTAGGTTCAAAATCTTCTTTTCAATTGTTGGTCTTAAATGCCCATCCCCAACCAAAAGCAATATAACATCCTGGCGTTGTTGAAGAATAGCTTTAAAAATTTCTATAAGAAATTCGTGGTTTTTTTGTTTATTGAATCTTCCAATATGACCAATTACCAATTCATTCCCAACACCAAGTTCTTTTCTAATATTGTTTCTAGTCGTTTCGTTATATTTAAACTCACTGACATTTACTGCATTGTTAAGAACCTTCATTTTTTTTGAATTCGCAATATCATTTCCAAAGAGCCATTGCCCTGCCTTTTTCGAACAAGCAAAGTAATTGGTTGGGTTATTCTTCATAGTTAACCTAGCATATAAACGGAATGGGAGTTTTATATCAATTTCCAAATCACTTAAATGAGAATGGGCGATTCGACAAGGAATTCTTACCTTCTTAGCTGCTCTTAAAACGAAGCTGCTATTTTCGTTAATATGAGAATGAACCACTTTATATTCCATATGTTCTTTAAAGAACTCATCAAGAAGCCTAAAATACAAGCGATAATTACCTGGTTTAATTTGCGGCATTCGGTAGATCTTACCGCCTAGCTCCAATATCTCTTTATCGTAGTGACCTTCTTCAGCGCGATGTACCATAAAATCAAATTGGACTTTTTTTCTATCCATTTGTCGATAGTAATTCATTAACATTGTTTCAAGACCTCCACGATTCATAATCGTGACCACCTGAAGAATTCTAATAGGTTTCAAGCATCTTACCCCTATCTAATGATTTTTCTAAGAAATTCAATACAAACCAATATAAAATAAAACCCTGCAGCAAAGCGAACTTTTGCAAAAAAATAAAACACTCTCCAAACAAACGAAAATTTAGATAAATCTAATTGTTTAAATGATTGTCTTATTCGTTTTTCTTTTAAGTACATTTGTATCCTTCTAATCTTCATAATGGAGGATGATAAATTGTCCTTACTAATTGTATTTAATCCAAGACCGAGTGTATTGAGACAAATGCGATTATTTAGAGCTAAAAAGTAATCATTGTTCAACTTTTTATCCTTTAAAAAATTTTCAATATACGTAAAAAGGTACATCCATTGGTCCATTAATTTTGGTTTGTACCCCGATGTAACTGATGTACTATTTGCACGCCAATAATGATAATAAGGGCAATTTAAAAATAAAAAAGATTTTGCATAGTAAGCTGCTTCAATATTAAATAATGTATCTTCATTGGTACCAATTTTATTAAGGTCCATAAATTCAATGTTATTTTCCATTATTATTTCTGCACGGTACAACTTTGACCAAACAGTTCCCCATGCATCCAGAAATTCCGGATTTGCAATTTCTTCATTTATTGGACCAATTAATCTCCTCAAAAAATTTATTTTTACTTCTTCATTTTGATAACGAACCATATTGGGAAGATTAAAATCTTTTATTTTTGAATGATTTTCAAATTCACGGATGTATGAGCACATGACAATATCGACATTTTCACTTGTTGCATTCTTGTACATTTCCTCATACATTTCTGGATTCACCCAATCATCAGGGTCAACAAAGCCAATATATTCACCGGTTGCAAAGCAAATCCCCTCATTTCTAGCAGAGGAAACACCACCATTTTGCTTATTAATGATTTTAATTCTCGAATCCCTTATTTCATATTTTCTTAGGATTTTTAAGCTTAAATCATTTGATCCATCATTAACGGCAATAATCTCTATTTCTTGTAAAGTTTGGACTAATAAACTATCTAAACATCTACTCAAATACTTTTCAACATTATATATAGGAACGATTATGCTTACTTTTGGTCTCATTTGCGTCCTCCACCATATAAATTGAGTAGATTTCTTTTAACTCCGTTATAACTTTGGATAATGAATATGTTTTCATTTTATTCGTTCCTGCTAAACCAAATTTTTTACATAGTTCTTTAGATTTATAAACATCTAAGATTTTCAAGGAAAAATTTTTAGAATCATCAGTACATAAAACATACCCATTTTTATCATTTTCAACTAATTCCGAGTGCCCTCTATTTATAGTTGCTATGACTGGCAAGCCACAAGACATTGCCTCCATAATATTTACTGGAAGTCCCTCTCTCAGACTAGATGCAACGGCTAGATCACTCATCTTTAGAAGGTTTTCAATATCATTTCTAAATCCAAGAAAATGAATCATGTCATCAACCTTTAATGATCGTGCAATTTCTATGCAATTATTTAAAAGAGGCCCCTCACCTGCTAATAAAAGCCTTGCATTTGGCACCTCGTCTCTTATAAGAGCTAAAGATTCAATTAACAATTTCTGGTTTTTATTTTTATTAAATTCCGCTGCATAAAACATTAAAAAATCATTTGGCTTATAGCCCAATGATTCTCTTAACTGATTTTTTTGTGACTCTTCTACTGGTTTAAAAATTTCAGTATTCACTCCAACACCATGTACTTGTTTAATTGATTTTGCCTTAAATCTGTGACTTTTAGCCAAAAGATAATCTTCTTGATTGATCGTAATGAGGCAATCTGTGAAGGATGACAAAACTTTTTCTATCGGATAATAAAGAAGCCAGTTTAGCAATGGTGCTCCATTACAGAAATGAAAGCCATGTGCTGTATAGATGACCTTTGTTCCATGCTTTCTTGTTATCCTTGCAGCTAACCTGGTAAGGACTCCGCCCATAGGGGTATGGCAGTGAATAATACTATATTGGTGATCCTCGATAATTTTTTTTAGCTCATGATAAGCTCTTAAATTCATTTTATGAAAAGGTGATCTTTGAACGGGAATAGTAAATTTCTTATCTACATATGGAAGCTTCATTTCACCAGATGCTGCAACATGTACTTCCCATCCCTGTTCTTTAAACCATTTTAAATATGGTAAATGAAAAGCTTTAAAGTGATAATCCACCGTTGCACAGAAAAGAACCCTCTTTTGCATTTTCTCTTCCACCCTTTTTTATCGAACTATTTAATACGTTCTTTTTCAAGAACAGATGAAAGGTAGTCTAATAACTGAGTCCTTAAATCATCACGCTGTAATGCAAAATCAATACTTGTTTGAATAAAGCCCATTTTTTCACCTACATCGTAGCGAACACCCTCAAAATCATAGGCAAATACTGCTTCATATCGGTTTAAAGTAGAAATGGCATCTGTAAGTTGTATCTCCCCACCAGCACCAGGATGTTGTCTACTTAATATTTCAAATATCTTTGGACTAAGAATATATCGGCCAAGAATAGCGAGATTTGATGGAGCTTCATCTTGTTTAGGTTTTTCTATTAAGTTATTTACACTGTAAATCCGATTGTGAATATTCATTCCATCCACCATTCCATATCTAGATACTTCATTATCATGAACTGTTTGAACTCCAAGAATGGATGCATTATATCTTTCATATTGGTCAATTAACTGTTTTAAACAAGGTGTTTGAGCTTGAACAATATCATCTCCAAGCAGTACAGCAAATGGTTCATCGCCGATAAATTTTCGCGCACACCAAATCGCATGACCTAATCCTTTTGGTTCTTTTTGACGTATATAATGAATATCTACCATTTTCGAAGACTTTTGCACTTCATTTAATAACTCAATCTTTCCTTTTTCCAACAAGTTTTGTTCTAATTCGAATGAGTTATCAAAATGGTCTTCAATTGCTCTTTTCCCTTTACCAGTTACGATAATAATGTCTTCAATCCCTGATTCAACGGCTTCTTCTACTATATATTGAATAGTTGGCTTATCAACGATAGGCAGCATTTCTTTTGGCATTGCTTTTGTCGCTGGAAGAAATCTTGTTCCAAGTCCAGCTGCTGGTATAATCGCCTTTCTAACTTTCATTTTATTAACTCCTTTAAACTGAGACTGATAATTTTGATTTTGGCTTTACTTTATAATTCGCAAGATCAATTAGCCTTTCCCTAATTTCGTCTTTATTTAGGCTAGAGTATGTTAGAACAATTTCCTCTATTTCTTGAATTAATAGGTCAGACGTTTTTCCAATATAAATCTTAGGATAAATTTGCTGCTCATGAACCTCATCTTCTTTTAGTAATTCTTCAAATAGCTTTTCTCCTGGTCTTATTCCTGAAAATTCAATGCCAATTTCCTCTATAGTATTACCTGAAAGTTTAATGAGGTTTTTAGCTAAATCAACAATTTTCACAGGGTCTCCCATGTCTAATATGAAAATTTCTCCTCCACTTGCTAAGGCCCCTGCTTGCAGTACTAACCTTGATGCTTCTGGGATCGTCATGAAGTAACGAACCATTTCAGGGTGAGTAACTGTCACAGGACCGCCTTTTTCAATTTGCTTTTTAAATAGCGGAATCACACTGCCTCTGCTTCCTAATACATTACCAAAACGAACGGCAACAAATTTGGTATTACTTTCATTGTCCATATGTTGGATAATCATTTCGGCAAGCTTTTTTGCTGCTCCCATTACACTGGTTGGATTCACAGCTTTATCTGTTGAGATCATTACGAAGGTCTTCACTCCAGTCCAGCTGGCAGCATTTGCAACATTCATAGTCCCAATGATGTTATTCTTGATAGCCTCTTCCGGGTTAGCCTCCATTAAAGGTACATGCTTATGAGCCGCCGCATGATAAACAATATCAGGTTGGTATGTACTCATAACCGACATCAATTTCTTCTCATCCTGTATATCCGCAATCACTGGAATAAATTCAATTTCAGTATGTTTATTCGCTTCTTTTAATTCTATTTCTATCGAATATATACTATTTTCACCATGTCCTAATAAAATAAGTTTCTTTGGATTAAAAATCGATATTTGCCTGCAAATTTCCGATCCAATCGACCCTCCTGCACCAGTAACTAAAACGACCTTATTCGTGATATTATCTGAAATACTATTCAAATCTAGTTCAACTGGTTCTCTTCCAAGTAAATCCTCTACCTGCACATCACGAAATTGACTTACTGACACTTTCCCTGTCATTAAGTCTTCCAGCATAGGTAAAATTTGTGTTTTAGCATTGGTTTTGGCACATTCCAGAAAAATAGTATTCAACTCTTTTTTACAAAGTGATGGAATGGCAATCACTATATTTTCAATATCATTTTTCGAAACTACCTTCTCGATTTTGGTGATGCCGCCAACCACGGGGATTCCTAAAATATCAAGCTTATGCTTTTTTACATCATCATCGATAAATGCAACTGGTAATAAATCTGCCTCATTATTTTTCAATAATTGCCTTGCAACCATGGTTCCTGCAGATCCGGCTCCTACGATGAGCGTTCGTTTTTTATTAACGATTCTATTAAGCTGTGAATCCCTTAGCATTCGCCAACAGAAACGTGAACCTCCAATGAAAGACATATTCAGTAACCACGTTACTGCCAAAAGCCGGACAAAAATTTCCTGAACAATTATTTGTTGGACAACCGCTGCAACAAAGATTGAAATTGACACTATTTTTAAAATGCTTAACAATTCTCCCACACTGGCATATTCCCAAGCTTTTTTATACAAATGAAACTTAAATGACAGCGAATAATGACTTAATAAAATGACAATTGAACTTAACACAATATGAAAGTTAATAACCTGGATGGTTCCATCCACTAAAAAACAACTACCAAAAATAGCCGTTAAAACGATACATGAATCAACAAAGATAAAGAAAGACATTCGTTGTCGATAAGTCATAATTTTTCTCCTTTCCAAATTTAATTGACTCTACGATGTCTTTGCTTGATCGCATTATCTATTAGTCTCTTAATATCTTCTAGTTGATCTTTGGTTGCCTCTTGCTTGATATACCTAACTGCTTTTTTAATTGATTTGGGGAAGCGATCAATATTCATGTCATAACTCCTTCAATTTAAAATGGTTAAGTAAATGTACTTTGTTCAAAAGAACACATACTTAACCATTTTATTTAATGTGAGGCATCTAACCCCTCCTCACATCATACTATCGACGACTAGCGTCTAAGGTTCGCTGACCCACAGTATGACCGAGTGCCTCCATTGATATTGGAAAGGAGACATCTCCATATTTCGCTCAACGATAAAAAATACAATTTGTTTCTAATAACGAACAATAACATTAAAAAAATTTCTAATTTAATAGGACTATTGATTTAAAATTGCTCCTACAACCTTTGCTTTGGCATACTTAAGTACTTTTTTTGCTTCGGCCGCTTTTTCTAATTTCGTTTTACCATTTTGAATTACTAGTATGACTCCATCACATTGGTTTGCCAGTAGCTTAGTATCTGTAACCTCTAGGACTGAATTAGAATCTATTATAATAACGTCATAATTTTGTTCTGCTTTTTTAAGGAGATCCTGCATCATCTGTGAACTGATTAATTCAACTGGATTAAATGGAACCACTCCGCTTGATAGGAGATCTAGCCTCCAAACTTCAGTATGATGAACAGCCTCAGAAAAGGATAATCTTCCTGTCAGAACATCCGTTAATCCCTCCGCATTGGCTGTTTTGAAGAAGGAATGTAAAGCCGGTCGTCTTAAATTAGCATCTATTAAGAGAACTTTTTTCTTCTGCTGTGCCATTGAGACAGCAAGGTTAGTTGCAACCATAGATTTCCCTTCTCCATCACTGGATGAAGTAATTAAAAAAGTTCTACTTTGCTGCTCGGACATCATAAACTTAATATTAGTATGAATCATTCTGAACTGTTCAGATATTATTGATTCGGGATGAGAGTATGTTATGATCGTTTTTTTCTGTATTGATGACTTTCTTCTAAATTTATTAAAGATCAATATTCTCACTCCTAGGTTCAAGTTCAAACTTCATACTTTTTGTTTTTTTCTTTACCATTCTTTTGTTTACTTTTGGGATTCTCCCTAATACAGGAAGACCAAGTAAAGATTCGATATCGTCTTCTTTTCTTATTTTGTCATCTAAAGACTCAAATAAAAATGCTATCCCGATGCCAATTGCTAAACCACCAATAATTAAAAATAGGATTTTATTATTATTTTTAGGATTAATAGATATTGTATTAACTTTAGCATTTGATAATAAGCGAATATAATCTTTACCAACTATTTTCGGTACCTCATCCCTGAAAATTTGAGCAGTCGTATCAGCTATTTTTGCTGCCTGACTTGGATCAGGATCTACCACACTAATACTCACTACCTGAGACGATTCAACGCTCGCAACAGTAATTTGTCCTGCTAGGGCTTCCGCAGATCTCGTTAGCCCTAGTTCTTTTACAACCTTTTCCAAAATAATCGAGTCTTTAACAATAACCTGTAGGGTTTTCCTTGATTCTTCATCTGCCCCGATGATAATTCTTGAAGAGGACATATACATTGGAGTTACGGAGGTATTATTTAATAGCACTCCCACTATTCCAGCTAAAACTGAAACCATTGCAATGATCCAAAAACGCCTTTTTATAACTACAAATAACTCTTTTAAATTAATTTCCTTTGCTTTTTTTCTGTCACCATTACTTTCATTTAAGCTATTCATTAAACCACCTTTTTTGTAGGACATGTTAATCGCGTTCTGAATATAGAACAGTAACACAAAAAAATATTTAATAACTCTTTACTTCATTAAATTAATATAAAAAAATCTAAATAATAACTCTATAGTCATTATTTTAGTTCTTTATTAAGAACATGTCAATTATAAATTTAATGGTAATCAATAACTTTGAAACGTATTAAGATGCCTAAATTAGCATCAAATACTTACTCCCATTTGTTTTTTTAGTAGGCTTCTAAACATTCCTCTTTTTTCATTTGCTAGTTGGTTAAATTGTCCTTGTTGTATGATTTCTCCTTGTTCTAATACAATTACCTGATCAGCATTTCTTATGGTTGAAAGTCGATGGGCGATGACTATAACAGTCATTGTTCCTTTGAGTCTATCTAGAGCCTCTTGTATCTTAGACTCGTTTTCAGTGTCTAAGGCACTTGTTGCCTCATCTAATACAAGAATAGATGGTTTACGTAATATGGCCCGAGCTAGAACTAACCTTTGTCGTTCTCCTCCCGAAATCCTTATCCCTCGATCACCGATGAGCGTATCAAGTCCATGAGGTAGATTTCTTACAAAATCAGCCGCTGCTGAGAATTCTAGTGCCTCCCAAATTTTTTCTTCACTTGTATTCTGATCAATAATCAATAAATTTTCTCGTATTGTAGCATTAAACAGAAAGGGATCCTGTGGTACATAGCTGATTGATTTCCTGAAGGAAAGTAAATTAGCACAAGTGAGAGCATTCCCATCGATTAAAACTTCGCCAGTCTCAGGGCGATTTAACCCCATAATTAGATCTATTAATGTACTCTTACCAGCACCTGACCTGCCTACAATCGCTGTCATTCTATTTACAGGTACTTGGAAATTAATATTTTGTAATGCATAGTTAGGCTCACTCTGATTATACCGAAAATTAACATTTCTGCACTCTAACCCTGTATTAATAAGAATTGGTTTTACATGATAAAAGTCTCCTACATCTAGTTCTTTTGCATCCTTAGATTGCTTTTGTAAATCTATCAATGCCTTAAAGGCAGGTGAGATTGATCCTAGTTGTTCTAAATTAGATTGAATTCCACTAAACCGTGGCCATAATCTTGAAAAAATCATAATTATTAAGATTAGCTCTGCTGGTTGAGCTTGTAACATTTTTATAGAAAAGAACATAAATATTGCTATAAGGAATGCTGAAACTACCTTATATGTAAATTGTGAAATGGTATTCAATTCAATTAACTTTACGATATTATGTTCCATTCTTTTACTAATGCTTCGGAACCACAATAAATGAGACTCCTCAAGCATATTACTTTTAATGTCCTTTATGCCATTAAATTGATCTGTAATACCTGCTAAAAACATTTGGGATATTTCGTAAGTTTCATTACCCAATGAATTTGATTTTTTTATAAATTTTTTAGTAAAAAGGAAAATTGCTACACCGAAGAACAGGACAAATATAGTCAATTTGGTTGATAACCAAAGGGCAATCCCTAACTGTATCAAGGTAAATACCAGTGAAGTTAAAAGCTGTAAGAACAAATTTGTTCCACCACTTACACGTGTAATTTCTGCCGTCATTAAATTGATAATATCAGATTTTCTTTTGTTCAAAAAAAATGTCCAATTTGATTGTAATAAAGATTTATAGGTTTCCTCACGTAAATAACGAATAAAGCCTTGTTGAATTTTAACATTTAAGACCGTTTGTTTTCTCTCTAAATAACTTTGAGTCAATATTATTAGGAAATAAAACACAAGTATTAAGGACAAACTTAATATTTTAGGGAAATTGTGAAGTACAGAAGATATCCAGGATAGTATTTCAGTAGACTGGGAGTTGACATCTAATACCCCTGTGAGATTTATCAAAGGGATTAGCATTAAAATTCCTACACCCTCAAATAAACTTATCAAGACCATGCCTGCTAGATTGATATAAAGAATTCGTCCAGAAAAAGAATGTATTTGTTTCGCAAAATATAGCACATGATTCATTTCCATATCCTCCTAAGATATCGCATGACTCTTTGTTTTCCTCCAAGCCCATAAAAAAGGCCGCAAAGGAAAATATAAAAAGTGAAGGTATTTGGGTAATGGTAGAGTCTCAGCATCCTCAGGGTAAGGATATAAAAAACTAATAAAAAAGAAAACCCTTTGCTGCCTTGACATTAAGAAAGTTAAATGACGTTTATGATACTTGGAAATATCCTCTGGAACAGGGTCAGTGTGTAAATTAACCATCTTTTCCAAATAAAATATTGCTGCCTGGGCTAACATTTTTGGTTGTTTCCCTTTTATTAAGGGTTTCATTTCATTTGTAATTGAAATGCTTAATAGTTGGGAACACAAAACAATTGCCTGACCGGCTACGTTAAGGAACTGATGCTTTTTCAATAATTTTGCTAAACTTACCCAGTTTATATTTTGTTTAACAAGTTGCTTTATATCAATTAACCAACGTAGGCGTGACCAACCATGTCGTGCACCATGGGAAACTAGAAATAAAAATAAATCCTCTCTTCCTAAATAATAGACAGGATAACTTGTTAATGAACTTACTCTTTTTCGTTTCCATAATTCTATAAAGGACGGTTCTTTTCCCGGGCCAGGATTTAGTCTCCAATGGATTTCTAATTTGATGTTCTTTTGAGGATGAAAATATGTTACATGATGATGCCTCCATGTCCAATCATTTAATACCGTTTGGATATAATCATCTTTTTCATATCCTAACTGAGGTAAAAGTTCCTCTATCTTAGCTAAATCATCTATTGGTATCAGAACATCCAAGTCACCTGAAGTCCGTTTGGAAACATCACCGTAAAGATCTTCTCCTAGGATGGGGCCTTTTAAAACTAGTAGTTTTATCTGATTGTCATTAAATATTTTACATATCTCCACCATTACACTGCTAAGATGTAGCATTTGTAATGTATTCTTTTTATATGTTAGATTTAAAATTTGTATGACATTTTGGGGAATTAAATTTACTTCAAATTTTTTTAATTTCAAAGATAGAATCGGATATACCCGATGATGTAAAGCAAATTCAAGAAATAGCTTCCAATCAATATCTTTAAACCAGTCGCTTGAGTTAGCCTGAAATCTCTCAACATCTTCTATCTTTATTATTTCTAGAATTAATTTTAATTCTTTAGGAATTAGAGCAAGATCCAGACTGAAATTATTTTCCATGACTTTCCCCTTTATTTCTTAATTACTTTTTTTGCAAATTTACTAACAACAACAAACCGTTCCATTTCTTCAGCTCCTGTTAAATACAATGGGCCACTGCGCAGCCATGCATGAGCAATCATTTTTCCTGTTTCATCCTTGGCTGTTCCTAAATAAATCGTACATTCTATATTACGTCTTTCCAACATCTTCATCGCTGCAATTGCCTTAACGAGACACATACTTTCCCACAAAGTATACCTACTCATAATATTAACTGCTTGTGAAATTTCCTTAAGAAGTTTTCTATTTAAATCATCTATATTTAATGGTGTTTCATTCATTTGCTCACCTAAAGAAGAAGCAACTTTTGAAAATGACATGCTTTTAAGAACGCGTGCCCAGCCAAGGAAAATAAATGCCTCCACCAAAAGTAGCTTTGTTTTTGTATCAAAAAACAAAAAGAGTCTTATCTTTTTAAATATTTTCATTTGAAAGTTCCCTGCTTATTTATAAATTATAGGTTATTAGATTAATTGTCTGACATTTCAATTAAACCCTCTTCAACTAAAAGGTCTAAAAATGAAATGACTTGTTCTTCACACTCGGTCTGGACAACATTATATTTTGACTTTAATAGTGAAATTAATTGATTAACAGGAATCTTCTCTTCAATTAAATCCCAAATCTCTCCACCAATTTCTCCTAAATTGTAGTACTTTCCATTTTCAACACTTAACATCACTTTTTCTCCACCCATATCACTAACGATATTTCCTCTAACTTGAACAACAAATTTATTTAATGAAATTCCTTTATTTTTAATCATTACTTAATCTCCTTTATTTACTGTATTTAATATTATCGATACTAATTGAGTTGCACTAAATCCATAAATAGGCCGTTGCAATTGATATATATCTATTTTATTAAGGATTCCTGCAGATGTATGGAAATGCCAGTCCATTAACCCTAGATCTCTAAGTAGGAAGTTTCGGAATGTATGAGTAAATAGTGTAGAAAATCTTTCGAGATTTTCAATTTTACGAAGTTTAATATCTTTATTTTCAGATATAACTAATTCAAAGATACCTGCAAGTGGTAGTTGGGTTGAAACGTATCTAGAGGTAACTGGAACGCTGTATTTCGTTTCTCTACCAAAAATCGAGCGAAAATTATTTGCTTCCATTCCAAAGTTATTTAGACTATCCTGCCATAGCTTTTGCTGTGGATAAGATGGAGTAACGATGGGAAAGCCATCTTTTGAAAATGATACAGCAATAATATCATCACTTAAAATTTTAAAACCCTCGCTTAAGAATGCGGAGGCCAGTGTAGATTTACCCGCACCTGAATCTCCAATAAAAGCATATGCCTTGCCATTAATGGCTATTGAACTGCCGTGTAACGGTACTATTTTTCTTTGCATTAAAATCGAACACATACAAGTGCCGAGTATAAGAAGTCGAATTTGATCCTCATCAGCGTCTTTCATAGGTGAAACAGTTATTATTTTTCCATCTTGTATACCAAATGTTGCAATATCCGAAATTTGGAACATAACTAAATTCTCATTGACCACAAACTTATTTGGTCCATCAGATAACTCAAAATATAAGTTAGTAATATCATCAATTTTTATCTCAATATCTATCAATTCCACTTGATCACTCATCATAACTAATTCAGGAAAATAAAGATCACTTGCTACTGTTAAGCCAAAAGCTTTATAAATTAGTTTTTGTTTAACTCCTAACATTATTTCCACTCCAATATTTCATGGTATTTAAAAGCCCTTATACTCTAATTCACGTATAAGGGCTTTTACATGTAAATCAATAATTACCACAATCTACGTGGTTCCATATGTACGAAATCCATGCAGATTTGAACAATAGGTAATCTATTTCAACTCCAGATTTTACCATCTTTTGTACCAGCCGGATAATCTCTATCCAGTTGAGTATGGTTGTTAGTATTAGCCATTGTCATACTTACATCAAGCACTTCTAATACAGGTTTTTGCCAATCCTTTTTCATATTTTTTCACCTCCTTTCAAGCAAATTGATTAAGATATCGATAAAGAATTAAACTATGCATCGAAATTCTATAGTTATAATCAGTAGCAAATTCTGGCCGGGCTCCTTCTTCAACTTTTAAAATAGCAGTCTTTATCACTTCACTATTTAAGTATTCTATAATTCTATTATCTGTACTAAGTTGTCGAAGCTCATCTTTAAAGTTGTCCCAGTATGGAACCATCCGATGAACCCAATCTGCCCCCTGTACACCTCGTATACTTTGATTTAGCCTAACATTATCAGGTAAATAATTCTCTGTGGAATTTCTGACAAGAGCTCGATCTAAACCATTCTGAACAAATTGTTCCTCTGGTACGGATAAACAAAAACGGACTACTCTTAAATCATTAGTGGGATCCCGTTCCTGTACTGCATAACGTAAAGATAATTTAGCAGATAGTGTATTAGTCGAATTCCAATGAAAAACATCTCCAAAGTGTCTAACTCTTTGTTCGTACACATTTTTTGTGGAGAACCATCCTGTTTGATCAATACCATAGTCTTTAAGTATTTTATAAACGTTCGTTCGGAGTGCAAACACTTTGTTTATTATTTGGGGTTCTGTATTTATTGTCTCTTCTGGAAAGACTCGATCAATAATCGGAAAAGCTATTCTGGTTAACTCAGGAAGCCTTCTTAACCTTGGTCCTCCCGTTTTTTTACTATATTGGTTTAGTTCATGGATAAGACGAATCCACTTCATTTTCTTTAAAAGGCTAGCGTAATATTCTAAGGCAGGTCCCCAAGATATGCTTAAGTTACCTCTCCCTCCAATTAACAATACTCCTATCCCTTCCTCTTGGGCCTTCTCATACATTCCTTTTCTCCAAAATGAATTATGAAAGAATTTATATGGCATCTCTAAAATATCTATAAAGTCATCGATATCAGAATAAGAATTTTTGCCTTCAAAATCTAAATAGTGATCCTTGATTCCACCTACGTAATTTACGGTTGACTGAATTAATGGTCTTTCGTCAGGCATTAAATACTTATGTGTATAATCTATAAAATCCTTGGCTGGGATATAACTGAAAGTATGTATTAGCTTTTCCCTTCCTAAAATTTTTTTAGCAAAGCTAACAACCGAACCAGAATCTAACCCTCCACTCAATTGTGATCCAACCCCAAGGTAAGTTCGCAAACATGATTTTACAGCTTTTTGAAATACCTCTTGAAAAGCTTCTATATACTCTCCGTTTGACTTTAGTTTTAGTGGTTCACTCAATGTTAATTTACAATATCTTTTAATATTTATCTTATCTCCAACTATAGTAATGCAATGTGAGGGAGGTAATTGTTCTATTTCTTTATATGGGGTAAGAGATGTATCTACTTCACCTACAGGTCCGGATATGGCCAGAAATTGTGCGAGCCATTGTTCGTTCATTACCTTTTCAATAAAAGGTAATGAACATAAAGGGTGTATGACAGTACAAAATGCAAATTTTTGTCGATTGCGTAAAAAGTATAGGGTTCGAACTCCAGAGAAATCCCTCGCCCCAAAAAGTTTTCGTTTCCTCTCATCCCAAATCATAAATGCAAAATCACCTACTAAATATTTCGGAGACTCTTCTCCCCATTTATGATAAGAAAGTAAGATTAGTTCACTATCAGTAATATCTTTTCTTTTCCTTTTATCAACTTGTAATCTCTCAAACAATTCATCTCGATTATCAATAATCGCATCAGCCGTAATAGCTAGCTTCCTCAGGTGATCATAATAAGGAAGTTTCTCACCTACAGACTCCGGTGTAATCCATTGAGCATGGCAACCAAGGAAGACTTTGTCGCTATGCCAAGTTTGAATATCATCCGCCGGATATTTTTCTAATTCTTTCATCATCCGGTTTCCGTGCTCTAGATTGATTGGTTCATCGTTTAAATGATATATTCCGGCTATAGCGCTCATCTTTACCTCCTGCCATACATTTCAACAGTATTACAATCTTTTAATCAAAATATTAGTTCACTAAATAGAACGTCGATCTCATAGTAAACTAAAAGAAATTTCCTTTAATTAAATTTCCCGAAAGTATGGTATAATTTTATCAACTTTATGTATCTCGACTAATAAATTAACACTACATAATACCTATATTAGTTCTTTATTAAGAACATTTTATAAACTTATCATAAATCCATAAACTAACTCTGTCAACAAGTTTTCTTTTAACTATTTATATATTTTTTCATAAAGAATTTCCTTCTAGTTTCCTCATTAATATGATTTACTTTAAAAACAAATTGACATAACAAGAATTTTGTAGTAAATTTTATAAATAATCTAAATAATTGTTTTCTTATCAAGAGAGGTTGAGGGAAGGGCCCTGTGACACCTCAGCAACCTTCAATGTTTATTCTCATTGAAAAGGTGCTAAGTCCTGCAAATTTATTAATTTGCTAGATAAGAAGAATGACAGTGCGTTGTGCATACAAAAGTCTTCTTCTTATAAGAAGACTTTTTTTATTTATCAAAAAGCTTTATTACTCAATCGCGTTAATGTGAAAAATTATATTCATTTTTTATTACTAAGGAGTGTCCATCATGTACAAAATCGATACGAAACTTGCCCAAATAGGTAACCGAAGTGAAACAACTACTGGAACGGTTAACCCACCTGTATACTTTTCAACGGCCTTCCGCCATGAGGGTATTGGCCAATCAACTGGCTTTGACTATACGCGAACAGGAAATCCAACACGCCAGCTCCTTGAGAAAACAATTGCTGATTTAGAGAATGCGGATCAAGGATATGCATGCAGTTCTGGTATGGCTGCCATTCAACTGATCCTTGCATTATTTGAATCTGGTGATGAATGGATTGTCAGTGAAGATTTATATGGAGGTACCTACCGCCTATTAGAACAGGGATATAAAAAATGGGGCTTAACGACTCAATATGTGAATACCTGTTGTCCGGACGAGATTGAAAAGAAAATTACCCCGCAAACAAAAGCTATTTTCTTAGAAACACCAACTAATCCGCTCATGCAGGAATCTGATATTGCGGCCGTTTCAAAAATTGCAAAGCAGCACGGATTATTATTAATCGTGGATAACACTTTCTATACTCCACTCCTGCAGCAGCCGATTACACTTGGTGCGGATATTGTTATCCACAGTGCAACGAAATACTTAGGTGGACATAATGACGTCCTTGCCGGCCTTGTTGTTGCAACTGGGAAAGAACTTTGTGAAGCATTGGCCTTCCACCATAACGGTGCTGGAGCGGTACTAAGTCCCTTTGATTCTTGGTTATTAATGCGCGGAATGAAAACATTGTCCCTTCGGTTGGAACGACATGAAAAAAATGCAAAAAACATCGTCGAATTTCTTTCGGAGCATGATGCGGTAACAGATGTCCTTTACCCTGGCCGAGGTGGAATGGTTTCCTTTAGGATCAAAGACGAAACTTGGGTTAATCCATTTTTACAAGGTTTAAAGCTTATTAGTTTTGCGGAAAGTTTAGGTGGGACAGAAAGCTTTATTACCTATCCGGCAACACAAACACATGCGGATATTCCAGAAGAAGTTCGAATTCAAGCAGGCGTTTGTAATCGGTTATTACGTTTTTCTGTAGGACTTGAGGATTCACAGGACATAATAGAAGATTTAGAAAAAGCATTTATCCATGTTCAAGAAGGAGTGATTGCCTAATGTCACACGATCAATATACCTTTGAAACCAGACTCCTTCATAATAAGCACAAAATTGATCCAGTAACTGGAGCGGTTAGTGTACCGATCCAACATGCATCAACCTTCCACCAATCGGACTTCGATCAGTTTGGCAAGTATGATTATGGCCGCAGTTTAAATCCGACAAGAGAAGCACTTGAAGATGTGATTGCAGAACTCGAAGGTGGAATTAAAGGATTTGCCTTTTCATCTGGGATGGCGGCCATTTCAACAGCATTCCTCTTGCTTTCTGCAGGTGATCATATTGTTATCACAGAGGATGTGTATGGTGGGACATTTCGGATGGTCACGCAAGTTCTCACCCGACTCGGAATTGACCATACCTTTGTTGATATGACAAATTTAGAGGAAGTAAAAGAAGCTATTCAGCCGAATACAAAAGCGTTTTATGTAGAAACACCATCAAATCCATTAATGAAAGTAACTGACATACGAGCAATAAGCAACCTTGCAAAGGAGACGGGTGCATTAACATTCGTTGATAACACGTTCCTTACCCCTTCACATCAAAAACCATTAGAGCTAGGTGCCGATGTTGTCCTGCACAGCGCGACGAAATTTTTATCTGGCCATAGTGATGTTGTTGCTGGCCTTGCCGTCGTCAATGACGCAGACCTGGCGAAAAGATTAGGCTTTTTACAGAATGGATTTGGGGCCATCTTAGGCGTTCAAGATGCATGGCTAGTATTAAGAGGAATCAAGACACTGCACGTACGCTTGGAACAATCTCAAAATTCAGCTATCAGACTAGCAGAGTTTTTAAATGCACACCCGCTTGTTGATAAGGTCCATTATCCGGGACTTGAAAGTCACCCGCAATATCACATTCAGAAGAATCAAGCCGCTGGACCTGGAGCAGTCCTATCTTTTGAATTGGCAAATGAAGATGCACTTCGAACCTTTTTAGCAAACGTGGAAATACCTGTTTTTGCTGTCAGTCTTGGAGCGGTAGAATCTATTCTTTCTTATCCGGCAAAAATGTCCCATGCTGCGATGCCTCAAGAAGATCGAGAAAAGCGCGGGATTACCAATAGTCTTGTTCGTTTATCGGTTGGACTAGAAAATCCTGATGATTTGATAAAGGATTTTTCACAGGCTCTAGAACATGTTCGTAAGAATCAGTTGGTATTACAACAAGGAGAATCATCATGAGCTTTTTAGAAAAATTAAAAAATCAAATCTTAATCGCCGATGGCGCCATGGGAACTCTATTGTATTCCTACGGTAAGGATAGTTGTTTGGAGGAATTGAATCTTTCCCAGTCAGACCACATTCAATCCATCCATAAAGCCTATATTGATGCCGGAGCTGATGTGATTCAAACCAACACCTATGCAGCAAACTACCTTAAGCTGCAAAGGTACGGTTTAGAGGATTCCGTCAAGGAAATTAACAGTGCTGCTGTCCAATTGGCAAAACAGGCTGCTTCCAAGTCCAATACGTTCGTTCTTGGAACGATTGGCGGCAACCGCGGAGTCAAACCAGATTCAGTTTCGATTGAAGAATTAAAACGAAGTTTCCGTGAACAATTGTATTGTCTTCTTCTAGAAGGAGTAGATGGCCTATTGCTCGAAACCTATTATAATCTGGAAGAGCTTGAGACAATCCTAACCATTGCTAGAAAGGAAACAAAACTGCCAATCATTGCCCAGGTTTCTCATCAAGAGCCGGGTTTTTTACAAGATCGGACGCCTGTCAATGACGCCCTGCAACGACTAGAGGCGCTGGGGGCAGATGTAGTCGGACTTAATTGCCGTCTTGGTCCCCATCATATGTTATTAGCCTTGGAGCAGATCGAACTACCTAAA
This sequence comes from Neobacillus sp. KR4-4, assembly GCF_042136325.1. Lineage (NCBI taxonomy): Bacteria > Bacillati > Bacillota > Bacilli > Caryophanales > Bacillaceae > Neobacillus > Neobacillus sp. KR4-4. The sequence continues at coordinate 30,552 of NZ_JBHHJU010000030.1, read as the reverse complement.
CACGCCTTCTTATCTGCCTATCCAAACGCTAGTCTCCCTGCCTATACAGATGGTAAATTTCATTACGAGGGAGATGCCGATTATTTTCGAAATTCAGCACGGGCTTTCCGCAGCCAAGGCGTCAGGTTGCTCGGAGGCTGCTGCGGTACAACGCCAGAACATATTAAAGCCTTTGCAGCTGAATTAAAGAATAGTGTCCCGATTACTGAAAAAATAGTAAAATTAAAACCAAAGAGAATTATCGTTGATCAACTTTCTCCACAAAGGGAGTTCACTCCCCTTCATGAAATCGTGAAAGAAAGGCCATCGGTGATTGTAGAATTAGATCCTCCAAGAAAACTAGATACAACTAAGTTCTTCGAAGGAGCCAAAGCCCTAAAAGAAGCAGGGATTGATTCGATTACTTTAGCTGATAATTCTCTTGCAACGGTTCGTATATCAAACGAATCTTTAGGATATTTGGTGAAAGAAAAATTAAGAATGCGTCCGCTGATCCATATTGCTTGCCGTGACCGCAATATTATTGGCTTGCAATCCCATTTAATGGGGCTTCATACGCTTGGGATGAATGATGTATTAGCGATTACAGGTGACCCTGCAAGAGTAGGCGATTTCCCTGGTGCTTCTTCTGTTTATGATGTTTCTTCTTTTGAATTGATCCAGATGATTAAACAATTAAATGAAGGCTTATCTTTTTCTGGAAAGGATTTGGGGCAAAAGACATCTTTTAGTATTGCTGCAGCCTTTAATCCAAATGTTCGCTCTGTTGAAAAAGCAGTAAAGAGATTAGAGAAGAAGATACAGTACGGTGCTGATTATTTTATCTCCCAGCCTGTTTTTTCGGAGGAAAAATTAATCGAAGTCTATGAGCAGACCAAACATCTTGATGCACCTATTTATATAGGCCTTATGCCGCTGACAAGCAGTAAAAATGCCGAATTCCTTCATAATGAAGTGCCGGGAATCAAAATTGCTGATTCAATCCGGAACCGAATGGCAATGTTCAACGATAATCCCGAACAGGCGGCGCGTGAAGGAATTGAAATAACTAAATCACTTATCGATACTGCACTCGATTTATTTAACGGAATTTATTTGATTACCCCATTTTTACGCTATGAATTAACTGCTGAATTGGCGTTATATACTCGTCAGCGTTCAAGTGAATTGAGGAGGAGCAACTATGCCGAAAACACCATTTACTGAACAACTCAAAAAACGAATCCTCGTCATGGACGGGGCGATGGGAACAATGATCCAAGAAGCAAATCTGACAGCGGAAGACTTCGGCGGCGAGCAGTACGAGGGATGTAACGAGAACCTTGTTCTAACTGCACCCTCAGTTATTGCTAATATTCACCGTGAATATTTAGAAGCTGGGGCAGACATCATCGAGACAAATACGTTCGGAGCGACAAGCTTGGTCCTCGATGAATATGAACTTGGTTTTAAAGCTTATGAGATCAATAAAATCGCTGCATTTCTCGCTGTGAAGGAAGCATACAAAGTATCAACAGATGAGTGGCCTCGATATGTGGCTGGATCGATGGGACCGACAACAAAAACATTAAGTGTCACGGGTGGAACTACCTTTGATGCCCTGGCAGCCTCCTATGAAGAGCAAGCGATTGGCTTAATCGATGGCGGGGTTGATCTCCTTCTTTTAGAAACAAGTCAAGACATGTTGAATGTAAAAGCAGGCTATGTTGGGATTGAGCGGGCGTTCGAAAAAACGGGGAAAACACTGCCGCTGTTTATTTCGGGAACAATTGAGCCAATGGGGACAACACTTGCAGGACAATCAATTGAATCGTTTTTTATCTCCGTTGAGCATATGAAACCTGTTGCTGTTGGACTTAACTGTGCTACAGGTCCTGAGTTCATGCAGGACCATGTCCGCTCACTTGCAGATTTGGCATCAACAGCTGTAAGCTGCTATCCAAATGCTGGTTTGCCTGATGAAGAAGGACATTATCACGAAACACCTGAGACGTTAGCGAAAAAGCTGGCTGATTTTGCTGCTCATGGCTGGCTGAATATTGTTGGCGGCTGTTGTGGAACGACTCCTGCCCATATAAGAGCCATCGCAGATGCGATGAAGGAATTCCAACCGAGAGAATTTAAGCCAAATGCCGTTCATATGGTCTCAGGTATTGAACCATTTATCTATGATGACCCTACACTAAGACCAATTATGGTCGGTGAACGGACCAATGTAATCGGCTCACGCAAATTCAAACGTTTAATCACGGAGGGGAAATTTGAGGAAGCAGCAGAGATTGCCCGTGCTCAAGTCAAAGGCGGTGCGCATGTCATTGACCTCTGCCTTGCCGACCCTGACCGTGAAGAAATGGTTGATATGGAAAACTTTATTAAAGAAGTGGTAAAGAAAGTAAAGGCTCCCCTTGTTATCGATTCTACTGATGAAAAGGTTATTGAGCGGGCGCTTAAATATTCACAAGGTAAAGCCATTATCAATTCCATTAATCTCGAAGATGGCGAAGAACGCTTTGAAGCGGTAGTTCCATTAATCCATCGCTACGGTGCAGCTGTGGTTGTCGGCACCATCGATGAGGAAGGCATGGGGGTAACGGCCGAGCAAAAACTGAAGATTGCGAAACGATCCCATGATCTTCTTGTCAATAAATATCGTCTAAAACCACAGGATCTCATTTTTGACCCGCTCGTGTTTCCTGTTGGGACTGGCGATGAACAATATATCGGTTCCGCCAAGGCTACGGTTGAGGGGATCCGGTTAATTAAGGAGCATTTACCAGAGGTACAAACAATCCTTGGCATTAGTAATGTTTCCTTCGGGCTTCCTCCAGTCGGAAGAGAAGTTCTCAATTCTGTATTCCTATACCACTGCACCCAAGCAGGACTAGATTATGCGATTGTTAATACGGAAAAACTAGAGAGATTTGCTTCCATTTCTAAAGAAGAAGTTCAATTAGCAGAAGCGCTTCTTTTTGATACAACCGATGAGTCGCTGGCTACCTTTACGGAATTTTATCGCGGTAAAAAGAAAGAATCGAAATCCACTGTTCCAAATATGACTCTTGACGAGCGGCTCGCCTATTATGTGGTGGAGGGAACAAAAGAAGGATTACTGCCAGATTTAGACCTAGCCCTTGAAACCTACCCTGCCCCACTGGATATTATTAATGGGCCACTAATGGAAGGGATGAAGGAAGTCGGCCGTCTCTTTAACGATAACCAGCTCATCGTTGCCGAGGTTCTTCAGAGTGCTGAAGTCATGAAAGCTGCCGTTTCGCATTTAGAGCCTCACATGGAAAAAGGCGATGTGTCTGCTTCTAAGGGAAAAATCATTTTAGCTACTGTCAAAGGTGACGTTCATGATATTGGGAAGAACCTCGTCGATATCATTCTTAGTAATAACGGCTATGAAGTCATCGATCTTGGGATCAAGGTCAATCCAACCGATTTAGTCCAGGCGATTCAGCGTGAAAAGCCAGACATGGTTGGCTTATCTGGCTTACTGGTAAAATCCGCACAGCAAATGGTGTTAACAGCACAGGATATGAAGGAATCCGGTATTGCCATCCCTATTCTGGTTGGAGGAGCAGCCCTTTCTCGGAAGTTCACTGATTCGAAGATTGCCAAGGAGTATGATGGACTTGTTCTTTATGCCAAAGATGCGATGACCGGTCTTTCGATTGCCAATCAATTGAATTCAGAAGAGGAAGTTCAGAAATTAATGCAAGAGAAAAATGAAAAATTAGAATCTCTAGCTATTCCTAGAGAGTTTGAGCGCCCTTCCTCTGTTTCCGTTGCTGTAAAACCGAAGCCAGCGGTGTCGACCCAGGTTCCTGTTTTTACGCCAATGGATACAAAGCGGCATGTCCTTAAATCATATTCCCTTTCTCATATTGAACCATATATCAATATGCAAATGTTGATTGGTCACCATCTTGGTGTTAAAGGGAAAATTGCCAGGTTATTAGCCGAAAAAGATGAAAAAGCGGTTAAGGTGAAAGAAGTCGTTGACCAATTATTGACTGATGCGCGGGTAAACGGCTGGATTTCTCCAGCTGCTGCTTATCAATTTTTCCCTGCACAAGCGGATGGTAATAAAGTGCTAATCTTTAATCCAGAAAATCCAGACGAGGTCATTGAAACATTTGACTTCCCGCGTCAGGAATCGGCACCACATCTTTGTTTAGCTGATTTCCTTAAGTCAGTGGACAGTGGGGAGAAAGATTATGTCGGCTTCTTTACGGTTACAGCTGGCAGAGGAATCCGTGAAAAAGCGGAGCAATTTAAGCAGGATGGACGCTTTTTAGAGTCCCATGCCCTCCAAGCGCTGGCATTAGAGACGGCGGAAGGTTTTGCCGAGTTAATTCACCGTCAAATGCGCGACCGTTGGGGCTTCCCAGATCCACTTGATTTCAGCATGCAGGATCGTTTTACGGCCAAATATCAAGGTCAGCGTTTTTCATTTGGCTATCCTGCTTGTCCAGAGTTGGAGGATCAAAAGAAGCTATTTAAGTTGATTCAACCGGAGGAAATCGGCATTCAGTTAACAGAGGGCTGTATGATGGAGCCAGAAGCTTCTGTTTCAGCCATCGTATTTGCCCATCCGGAAGCACGGTATTTTAATGTATTAAGATAAGTGTAGTATAAATTCCGCAAAATCCCTGTGATTTTGCGGAATTTTTGTTTTTCCATTAATTTCAAGAATTCTGTATAAAAATAACCTAAACTTAAGGACTTTTAGACTATAACCTCATTTACAAATTAGTAAAAACATAATATAATTCTTGTTAAGGAACAGTTATGAACACTATAGAGAATAATAAAAATTGGCTAAGGGGGGTGTCTAAATTTTGAAAGGAATCATCAGTTTGATCGGTACCCTACTAATAGTTTGTACATTAATGATCCCGACTTCTGCCTATGCCTCATCAGCCACAACTCAAACTAACTCCACGGGCGGATTTTTTCTTACCATCTCATATTCTGACCTTTTTTCATTCTTCAAGAATGAAAATAAAATTAAAGATTTTCAGTATAATAGTAGTTATAGTGGAGGCCATGAGAAGGATAATTGGTGGGACAGTTTTTGTATGTGGTGGAATAGCCGTGGCCATAATAGCGGCGGGACGGACGATGAATGTAAGAATGATAAGTACAGTTGGGGCAATGATGACGGTTGTCTAGACTCCGCGGAAATTTGGAAAAGATGGTATTGCAACTAATCATTTGTTATGTACATATTTGCCGCTAGATATATAAAAATAACTTGACTATCATCCTAAATAGGAATTGATGGTTCTTTTTTGTTTCTAGAGGTATCTATTCTTTCCGCGAAAATCTCTTGTGATGCGTTAGATTTTTAACGATAATGCCCGGAACTTTCACCATATTTCCAGCCGATTTATTAAAATTCTACTTATGGAACATAAGCCCTCAGTCTGTATACCTTCCTTGACAATTTTCAATAAATACACTATAGTTACCTAGGTAACTAATTAATCAAAAGAAGTTTGAGGTGTGCTACATAAATGAATAGCCACGAATTATTCCATACACTGCATCAGCTTTCACGGCACCTGACTAATACACTCAATGAATCACTGAAACCTTTAGGTTTATACGGATCACAATGGTCCGTCATTTTTGTTTTACAAACCAAAGGCTCCTTAACCCAAAAAGAACTTTGTGATTATTTATTCGTTGAAGCCCCACCGATGACACGCACCATTCAACGGCTTGTCAAACAAGGATACGTACGTCAGGTCCCAGGTAAGGACAAGCGCGAGAAACTGGTTCAATTAACAGATGCGGCATTGACACTGTACCCAGAGTGGGAAAAAGCCGTCATAGAAAATAATCAATCATTATTGAAGCATCTTCCAGAAGCCTCACAGGAGGAGCTTCTTCATTTACAAAAAAGCTGGTTACAAAAGCTTTTATAAAAAGGAGTGATCATATGAATAAACCCAAATTATGGACGAAAAGTTTTATAAGTATTTCGTTAAGTAACTTTTTTCTATTTTTAACCTTTTATGTTTTACTCGTTACACTTCCTATATATGCAATCCAGGAATTTGACAGTAACGCTTCACAAGCGGGATTGATGACAACTGTGTTTTTGATTTCGGCGATTATCTCTCGTCCGCTTGCTGGACAATGGCTTGAAAAAGCGGGTCATAAAAAAGTCCTGCTCACTGCACTGATTGTTTTCTCAGGTGCCTCGCTTTTATATTTCTTTCCAAAAACAATCCTTGGATTCTTGGCCATTCGATTGTTACATGGGGTTGGTTTTGGCATGGCGACAACCGCTGCAGGGGCAATCGTGGCAGACCTTATTCCGATTTCGCGCCGTGGTGAAGGAATGGGTTATTTTATTATGTCAACCAATATGGCCATGGTGTTAGGGCCATTTATCGGCTTAACCTCCATTCAGCAGTGGGGCCCGGAAACTCTGTTCATTATTAGTGTCATTGTTGCGGTCGGGGCCTTGGTCACTGGATTAAGTGTAAACGTTAAAGAAACAGAGGAAACTGTCCATCCGGTTGTACAGTCTGCCTTTTCAATCAAAAGCCTGTTTGAGCCTTCGGCCGTTCCGATCGCCATTGTAGGCTGCTTTCTTGCCATCGTTTATTCAGCCCTTCTATCTTTCGTATCTGTTTTTGCAACAGAAATACACCTTGCAGAAGTTTCCTCCCTTTTCTTTGTGGTGTATGCGATTGTTTTATTAATTTCACGACCTTTTACCGGAAAATGGCTAGACCTGTATGGACCAAATGTAATTGTCTTTCCATCCATCGTATTGTTTGCGATTGGAATGTTGGTCTTAAGTCAAAGCGGCAGTGCGGTTACCTTTCTCCTTTCTGCAGGAATGATTGGTTTAGGCTGGGGAACGCTGTTTCCAACCTTCCAAACAATCGCGATCCAAGACGCTGCTCCACGAAAAAGAGGACTAGCTACCGCCACTTTCCTATCAATCTATGATATCGGGATTGCCTTGGGCTCGTTTGTTGTCGGATTAGCAGCCGCAAAAATGGATTATAGCTCTCTTTATTTCTTTTGTTCTTTCTATGTTCTTTTGGGTATTGTTCTTTATTATTTCCTTCATACCCGAAAACATGCTTCGTTTAAAGAACATAGCCAAAGAGAGGTAAATAACCTAAACTCGTAATGTACATGACCATCTATACCGCTTCAAACCAAGAACCTTCATTTTCTAAACAGGGAATGATGGTTCTTTTTATTTTGCGAACAGTATATAGAGTTTTGTATATTAGAAAAATTCAAATATTTTATCGAAAGATAGGCAGTTGATTTTACATATCTTTCTATTTACGCTAATCTTATTTTGAAATCAATTTTTCAATATATGGGGAGGTAAATACTATGTTTGATGTATTAATTGTTGGTGCTGGACCTACTGGCGCAAGTGCGGCTCTTTTCACTGCAAAAGCTGGAAAGAAAACAGTGGTTATTGATAATGACAAGAGTGTAACAAAGAGAGCATGGATTGAAAACCATTATGGAGTGGCAGAAATTACTGGACCAGATCTTGTTGAAATTGGGAAAAAGCAAGCAAGCAAATTTGGTGCAGAAATTGTCCAAGCTACTGTCTCAAATATCAATAAAACAGAGGCTGGATTTAAAGTAGAAACTGATCAGGGGGAATATGAAGCAAAACATGTGATCCTTGCTACAGGAATGTCTGTTGATCTTGCGGAATCTGCCGGATTAACAACAAAGCCAGGAACTGAGCCCCGAATCAAAGCCATTTTTGATGTTGATGCTTCAGGTAAAACAAATATTGACGGGATTTGGGCAGCTGGCACAGTTGCGGGTGTGAGCATGCATACTATCATTACTGCTGGCGATGGGGCCAAAGTGGCGATCAATGTTATCAGTGAAATTAATGGTGAACGCTATGTTGACCATGATGTTCTCAAAGCTTAAATAGGGATACATAAAGGAGGAAGTCAAATGGCTGTTAAGAAAATGGACCATGTCGGTGTATATGTTAATCACCTAGATGCCTCCCTAACCTTTTATCAAGAAGTGGTTGGTTTGGAGATAAAGGACAGGTTTACAATTGAAGACGGTTCGATTACACTAGCATTCCTTGGATTTAATGGTTCGGATGAAACTGAAGTAGAATTAGTTCATGGCGGAAATCCTAATCTTCCAGCAGAAGGGAAAGTCAATCATATCGCCTTCCTGGTTGATGATATTGAAGAAGAATTCAACCGTTTACATGGTTTAAATGTAGTCTTTCTTAGTGATGAAATTGTGACACTTCCGAACGGGTATCGTAATTTCTTTGTACAAGGCCCCGATGGTGAAAAGGTCGAGTTATTCCAGAGATAAGATTATATTAAAAAAAGGGACTCAGTGCGGATGGGTCCCTTTCTTTTATTGGACGCGTTCGAGGCTTTTCACATAAAAATTGACAGGTTTAAACCTTCCTTTTAAAATTGGTTTAGCTTGATTATCAATAAAAAAGCGGAGCCTTTTATTTTTAATATTAAGGGGAAATTTTATGATCAAAAAAGACACAAATCTTAAACCCGTTGTCGCGGGTTTGCTGTTGGGGATTTTAATGGCAGCTATGGATAATACCATTGTGGCAACAGCGATGGCGACCATTGTAGCAGACCTCGGTGGTTTTGATAAATTTATTTGGGTCACCTCTGCTTATATGGTAGCAGTAATGGCAGGGATGCCTATTTTCGGTAAGCTTTCCGATATGTACGGACGGAAACGCTTTTTTATTTTTGGACTGATTGTCTTTCTGATTGGATCGGCTTTGTGTGGTGTCGCCCAGAATATTATTCAGCTTAGTATTTATCGAGCGATTCAGGGAATCGGCGGCGGGGCACTAATGCCAATCGCCTTTACCATCGTTTTCGATATCTTCCCACCCGAAAACCGTGGGAAAATGACTGGTTTGCTGGGAGCTGTTTTTGGAGCATCCAGTGTATTAGGACCATTACTCGGTGCGTACATTACAGATTATATTAGTTGGCATTGGGTATTTTACGTAAATGTACCTATTGGTATTGTTTCGATCTTTTTAATTGTTCGTTACTACCATGAATCATTGCAGCATTCGAAGCAAAAGGTTGATTGGCTTGGCGCGATTACCCTGGTTATTTCTGTGGTTAGCTTAATGTTCGCGCTTGAACTAGGAGGAAAAGAATATGCTTGGGATTCTACCCCAATCATCGGGTTGTTTGCAAGCTTCTTCGTCTTTTTTGTAGCTTTCTTTATTGCCGAAATAAAGGCTGCTGAACCAATTCTGCCGCTTTGGCTGTTCAAAAGACGATTATTTGCCACCTCGCAAATCTTATCGTTTTTATATGGCGGAACGTTTATTATCTTAACGGTTTTTATCCCTATCTTTGTTCAAGCGATCTACGGCGGGTCAGCTAAAAATGCAGGATTGATTTTGACGCCAATGATGCTTGGCTCTGTTGCGGGAAGTTCTGTCGGGGGGATTTTCTTAACGAAAACGTCCTACCGCAATTTGATGATTGTTTCGATTATTTCCTATGCTCTTGGCATGTATTCCCTTGGAACATTGACGGTTGATACAGCCCGCTGGCTGCTGACCATCTATATGATTTTGGTTGGCTTTGGGGTTGGTTTTTCATTCTCCTTGTTGCCGACGGCATCTATGCACAATTTAGAACCGCAAAATCGCGGCACAGCCAACTCTACGAACTCGTTTTTGCGGTCGTTTGGAATGACACTTGGCGTAACGGTTTATGGCACCCTGCAAAACAACTTGTTTGCTGATAAATTAAAAGAAGCATTCAAAGGTATGCAAGGGGCGGGAGATTTTAAAATGGGCGATCCACGCCAAATCTTCCAAGCGAGTGAACGCTCGAAAATCCCTGACTTTATCTTGGATAAAATTATTGCGGCGATGTCCGCTTCGATTACACATACCTTTTTACTAACACTAATTCCGATTGGGATTGCGGCGGTTACGATCTTTTTCATGGGCAATGCCCGAGTGGTTGTAAGTAAAAAAACTGGCAATGGATAATGAATAAGCACTTGGGCGATGTTCGGTTCGTGCCCCAAGTGCTTATTTTTGTTGCTATTCTGCAAACTTACCGGCGATTGGATAAAATAGGGATTCGCTCATTGAATTTGGAGGATTCGCTCATTGAAACCCGGGAATCGCTCATTAACTACTAAAATTCGCTCATTGAATTCCGACCACTCGCTGATAGAATTATATTAGAAAAATATTTTACAAGAATCGATAAAATTCGGCAGGAATTTCAATCCACATATTAGAATTTTATACTTAAAATGAGAGGAGTGATAATTTTGGTAATAAAAGAAAGGACAAAACCATTAATTTTGCTTATTTTAGAGGCTTTAATACGGCGTCTTCCCCCCAGCCACCCAAAGTATCAGCAAATTTTAGAAGAGCATGGGCGGAGGCAGGCTGGTTACATAGGAGAGAAATCACTCGATTACTATTACCGTGAACTGCCGCATCAAAAATATATGATCCTCCACGATTTAAACCTTCCTGATGGCGACTATAACTGCCAAATTGATACCCTTCTTTTAACACCTGAATTCGCCCTAGCAATTGACGTCAAAAATATGGCTGGAAAGTTAATCTTTGATACGGAAAATGAACAGTTTATTCAAATCAATAATGGGAATGAAAAAGGATACCCCTATCCGATTGCACAGGCGGAAAGGCATCAAAAGTACTTGCAGAAACTTCTAGCTGCAAATCATTTTCCTCCCCTTCCGGTCGAATATTTAGTAGTGATCAGTAATAGTTATACTTCCTATGCAGTTACAGGAAAAAATGCCCACAAAATAAAACCGCGAGTATGTAAGGCCGATGTCTTCTTAAACAAAATTACCCTTTTAGAAAAACAATATTCGAAACCGATACTGACCTCTAAGGAACTCAAGAAGCTTTGCCGCCTCCTAGTGAAAATGAATACCGTTCCGACAAGCTATGTACTAAATAAGTACGGTATTCAAAAATCAGACTTGTTAACAGGTGTCCACTGTCCTACCAACTCTAACCATTCCCTCATTCGTAAAAAACAAAATTGGTATTGCCCTTCCTGCGATGCTTTTTCAAAAGATTCACATATTAACGCACTGAAGGATTATTTTCTGCTGTTTGGTCCGACGATAACCAATAAGCAGTTTCGGGAATTTGCTCATATAAAATCACGTGATGTGGCAAAAAGGATACTTTTATCTTGTAATCTTCAATGCCTTGGAAAGTACAGAGCACGGTACTACGCCCCTAAGAAGTTCCCTTGGTGAGTTTTTAATTACTTTCTAACAAGATAAACTGCGATTCGCTCATAAAGTATTAAGATTCGCCCATTGAACATGGAAATCGCTCGATGATTGATGGAATTCGCTCATTAAACACCGAAATTCGCCCAAAAGCTAAAATATGCAACTCTTAGATTTCCCATTTCAGAGAAAAAACCAATAAAGGACACCTAATTTAGGTGTCCTCAATCAATAACTCACGATTTATACCTCAATATCTTTCCCTTCCTCAACAACATGGAACAATAAATGGGCTAAGTGATGAATCGGGCCGTATTCTTCCTGATCCTCGTCGTCTGGTTCTTCGTTAAATTCCATATCATTTAAGAACAGTGCCATGAATTCGTAAAAGTCCTTCAATTGGAAAGAATAGCAGCCGACTGGGTCTTCATTGTCTTCTTCATAATGCAATATCATGTAGGAGAGGTCCCCGTCCACATCTTCTGCATCAAAAAACACAAATAGACCAATGTTTGTGTCGAGCTCGAAAAGATGCCTTGTTCCACCTTCTGTTGCTTTCGTGAAATCGTCCTGGCTTAGTTTCTGAATTTGCATGCTATCTACATTATCTTCTTGATGGAATCCGACAACAAATGATTTCATGTTTTTCTCCTTCTTTCACTCCAAAAATAAAAAACACATATTATTAGCATGTCCTAATACAATAAAAAAATCCCTGATAGGTTCAGGGATTTACAATCAGCCAATCGGCGGTTGAATTGGATGGTTTAACACATTATCTTCTGCCGAAATGGCCACATCATATGTAGTTGAAACTTTTACATCTTTCGTGGTCGCGAAAAGTGCAATCAGTGAGATTGAAAACAATAGGACAACAAACTTTTTCATTGAAATTGCCTCCTAAACCTAAATTATTTTATTTAAATATTTTACGGCATCGATCGCCAGACCCTTTTGAGTATAATAGTTGGCAAGTATTTTATAAAAATGGGTTAAGTCTTCACTATGCTCATTTTCCTCTTCCAGGTAGGGAATGACCTTCCCTTCCAAATATTTAAATGCTTTTACAGGAGATGTTAGAAGAAGGAGATAATAGTCTGCTAAGATTCGGTATTTTTTTACGGATAGTTCTTTTGAGAGAAGGTTTACTTCTTGGAAACAAAGCTTTGCTTTCTCTAATGATTTAAGTGAATGGTGAAGTTCCCCAATCGCATATAACGTGACTAGGTAGTGCTGGTTTTTGTTTGGCTGCAGGGCCAAACTCTTTTCATAATAGTATAGTGCTTTCTTTGCATTATTCCTTTTAAATTGCAAATGGCCCATATTATGATAGATTTGGGGAAGTAATTTATCTTTTCGTAGTAATTCTGCATTGCGGATTAAGTGTTGAAAACACTCTTGTGCTTCTTCGTAAATATTGGAATGGGTATAATTAATACCTAACAGCATAAGTGTGTGGAGTATTCTGATGAAGTTGTGCTGATTCATGAATATTTGCAGTGCCATTTTTCCAAAATGGATGGCATGTCCTGAAAGCTCCAGTGAACTTTTTACAAGCGCTCGATGGTACAAAAATTCACCACTTGTTGTTTCTTTATTGTTTTCTGTATGTAAGGCATCGAGGATTTCATCCGCCGTTTGAAATTGACCCTTCCACATTAAGAATATCGCATTATAATAGCGAAATAAATAGTCTTCATGTTGGGAAAAATTTTTCTTTTGCTTATATAAAAGCGCTCGTTGACCATCTGCTTCATCCACTTGGCCTTTAAAAATTAAATAACGGAACTTATATAGTTCGTAGATATAAATATATTGAGAGAATGGAATTAGATGTTCAATCTCCTTAAGTTTTTGATAATATTCTTCTATTTCATCTCTAAGATAAAAGTTAATCTTCTCGTCAAGTCCTTTTAATAAGGATTTAATTTCTTCCTCTTGCTCCTCCATCTCTTCGAGTCCGATATTTAAACGCTTTAGTAATAGAGCAATCGTCCCTTCATTTGCTTCTTTTGAGTTGTTTTCAATTTTACTTAAATGCGGGACAGAACAAATTCCTTTAGAAAGCTCTGCCTGTGTTATTCCTCTTTGCGTTCGATAGAATTTAATCAGGGCTCCAAATTCCATATTGCCACCAGACTATGCCTTTCCCTTTTTTACTATTTTACAACAATATGAGATTTTCACATAGATACTTTTCAGATTATTAAAAAATATTACTTTTAGAGCCCCAAAAAACTTGGGAAAGTTTTTTAAAACGGTAAAAAACCAGCCCCTAAAGGGACTGGTCTCTAAAAATATTTCTTTTTCCAAAAAACAAAAGCTGTTAAACTCGTTAAAAATGCCGAGATTACTAGTGGTATGGCATACGAATGGGTAGCGTGCTGCAAAGGGATATCAACATTCATCCCATAAAAGCTTGCCACCATTGTTGGGAAGGATAGGATAATGGTAATTGAAGTTAAGAATTTCATGACGATGTTTAAGTTATTGGAAATAATGGATGCGAAGGCATTCATCATTCCGGTTAAAATGGATCGATAGGTTTCGGCCATCTCAATCGCCTGTGTTTTTTCAATAATCACGTCTTCTAATAAGTCCTTGTCTTCTTCATACATTTTTAGATAATTAAATCGCAGAATCTTATCGAGGACAACCTTATTTGACTTTAACGAAGTTGTAAAATAAACCAAACTTTTTTCTAATGCTAGGAAAGCGAACAGCTCTTTATTTTTTAATGACTGATGAACGACATGTTCAATTTCATTTGTTTTCTTGTTAATTTGTTTTAAGTAACGTAAATAGTACGAAGAAATAACGAACAGTATTTGCAGAGCAAAACGGGTCTTTTTAAACGTAAAAAACTCTTTTACTCTGTTTTTCCGAAATTCTTCTAAAATGGGGGTATCTTTTAAGGAAACCGTAATGATACAGTCATCTGTTAGAATAATGCCGATCGGGATCGTTTCATATCCAGCAAAGCCATTTTCATCATGAACGATATAGGGAAAATCGACAATGATATAGACTCGGCCATCGTCTCGTTCAATCCTCGGACGTTCCTCATCATCGAGAGCATCTTTAATGATATCTACATCGACTTGGGCTTCCATGGACACCTTATTGATTTCTTCTTGGGTTGGGGAATACATATTAACCCAGCACCCTTTTGATATAACATCAACCGTTTCTAAAACTTTTGTCTCTGTACTTTTAAAAATTTCCAGCATGACTTAACCTCCTCACTCACTTTGTTCGAGGAAGCCAACAACCTTTTCTAGAGTTGATATTCTTGCTATTCATTTCAATCCATTCAAAGATCACATTGACTTCCCCACACCTACTACTTGGGTCCGGGTCTACGGAATAACTCAAAAATATCAACTCCCTCTAACTTTTTATATTTCCTATCCTATCATAAACCCTATTCACTGAAAGTACAAAGGAGTTTTTCTGAATTTATTCATCTTCTGCAAAAAAAGGATTTAAATGGATCAAAACTTCCTGAATGTTATCGTTCTTATCCATCAGTTTTTGTTTGATCCCTTTTGCCAAATCATGTCCCTGCTTGATGGTTTTATAATGATCGATTGAGATACGTAAATCCACCAATACATAATGACCAAGTTCTCTCGCTCTAATTCGGTCAATTCGTTTTACTTCATTGAATTCCTCTACAACTGCAACGTATTCTTGCAGTGTCTCTGTATCAATGTTCCGCTCCAATAAAATATCAAATGCCTCGGTTAACATCTCCTTAGCGATTTTAAAGATTAAATAAGCGACAAAAATACTGGCCGCCTTATCCCCGTATAATAAAAAGTGAATATCAAAACGGCTGCCAGCAATTGAAAGCAGCACCCCGATTGCAGCCGCAATCGACGCCACAATATCGGCTTTGTGATCAAATGCAATGGCCTCAATGGCTTTACTCTTATTTTCTTTTGCTACTTTTAACGAACTTCGATACAAAATAATCTTAGTCACATAGGAAAAGAGGGCCACCCACATCGCCAGAAAACTCGGTGATTCCACTTCATGAAAGAAACCGCTAATTCCTTCATAAACCACATAAATGGCAACAAGAAAAAGCAAGATCCCGATAACCCCAGAAACTATGACTTCTGCCTTTCCATGTCCATATGGATGTTCGTCATCTGCTGGCTTATTAGCAATTTTTATGACTAACAAGACTATTACTGAAGCAAACACATCTGCAGCGGAATGAATCCCATCAGCGAAAACTGCGTCACTATTTCCAACCCACCCAATGATTATTTTTCCTAAAGTAAGAATAATGTTACTGATTACACTAATCCAGGCCACTTTTTTAGCCAAGGTTTCTCTCAATTCCATAAATACGTAAACCACCTTTAAAAATACCTCTAGAAAGCATAGTAAATGCCTCCATAATGGATCTAGAGAAAAAGTCTTGCCTGCTACAAGCTATGTTGTAGTCTAGCAAATTATGTAAGTAATTATCCTTCCTGGCCATCCATTTCTTCTTTCACCATTTCCACTTCTTCAACAACTGATATTTTGTTAATTTGGTCATGAAGAAAATGAAACGCCTGGTCTAATTCTTCACGTGTTGGAAACTCATTTTTTTTGTTCATTATAGTACCTCCATTGCAGATTTATTTTTTATTAGGAGTAATCCTGTTAAAAAAAGAAAAAAATACCCTTGTATCAAACATTGAAAGGGAGGAATACAGGATGGACAATAAGAATCAGAAAGCAAATCCAAAGAAAGAATTGGCAGGAAGTTTCTATCATCCAAGTTATTATCAAGAAACAGATGATCTATCTGCCGGAATAGCAACTACACATGAGCAAGCCAGTGACACATATACTGAAGGTGAAATTGGTGCGGTAATTGATGATGTAAACGGTAAGGATATACCAATACCGCAAAAAGGCTACGATAAATAATAAAACCAGAGAAAACAGCTCTCGCTCGAAAGCTGTTTTCTTTTTTGGTTGTCATTATTTATCATCATGGTCGACATAAGGGTCATGTTCATAAGCCGGTAAATCCCCGAATGCAGTCATGATGCCTTCCTCATCAAGGGCATCTTCGTAACTTTCATGCTGCGGGTTTGGATAAACCTTGATATTATTTCCATACATGTCATTTCCAACAAAATTTTCATAGTCCTCGACATAGCTAATGTTTTCGTCTGCTTCAGTATAGATATCACTATAACTATCCTGTGGAAAGGCTAAATCGGAAGGAGTCTCGGATGTGCCCCACGCGGCAACAGTCTGCCAAGAATCTTCTGCATCAAAAGCAACATTCTCATCTTTTTCGTCCATATCAAACTTACCAAAGGGCGGCATCAAAACGCCTTCCTCCACGGGGCGTTTGTGTGAAGTAACCTGATCGGGGCTGTGCTCAATACAATAGGTTGTATTAGGCAATGCCTGTAAACGTTCTAAGGGTATTTCCTTACCGCATACTTCACAGATTCCATAGGTGCCATTTTCCATCGCTTCTAATGCGTGATTTATATTCCTTAGCTCAAATTCATAATGTTCATTTAAAGCAATATCCTTCTCACGCTCATATAATTCTGTTCCCTCATCAGCAGGGTGGTTATCATAGCTGGATAACTCCCCCATTGACTCATGAAAATGACCTCTTTCTAAGCCAAAGTGATCATTTTGTTCGATATGTTCTTCTACCTCACTTTTTTCTTGTAACAACTGTAAACGTAACTCAGCTAATTGCTGTGTCGATAACATGTGCTAGACCCCTTTCAATGAAAAGCGCTAAGTATATTGTTCCATCTATTTCACCATTATATTTTTTGTTATTATCGTTCTCTTCTATTTTCATTTTTTTCGTGGTTGATTATGTAATGAAAATTTAATTCCATCAAAAACCTAACTACAGGATTGATTATTAACTGAATAAGAAATGGATAGGCGTGTATCTTAAGAAATATCAAAACTAGGAGAAATGAGGGGATTATGTGGTTAATGAAAACTTTGACAAATTCAGACAAGAGCAAAAGGAGCATCAATCAACCTATTTAGGCGGGAACAGGAAACAAAAGCCTGGGCTTAATGATGCCGAATATAATAATCAAGATAATACCGACAAATCACCAGGCGCGACGGGTAGAGATATTTAGAGAAACAGGAGGATGTCGATGAGTAAATCCAATTCCGTGGGAATGAGAAGAGCGACATGAAATGGTGGCAGCTTTCTTTATTTGGCGTGGGCTGTACGATTGGAACAGGGTTCTTCCTTGGCTCAGGCCTTGCAATTAAAATGACAGGTCCATCTATTTTGGTTGCCTTTATGATTGCTGCCCTAGGGACATATTTCGTCTATGATGCTTTATCCAAAATGACGTCCCAAGAACCCTTACAAGGCGGGTTTCGGTCGTATGCGAAGAAAGCATATGGCAGGTGGGCAGGATTCAGCAGCGGGTGGGTCTACTGGTCATCGGAAGTGTTAATCATGGGAAGCCAGATGACGGCTCTATCGATTTTTTCCCAATTTTGGCTTCCCAAAATCCCCTTATGGATATTTGCTACGATTTACGCAGTTTTAGGACTAGCAGTGATTTTAATCGGAGTAAAGGTTTTAAATAAGCTCGAAAATATTCTGGCAGTCTTAAAAATCTCAGCGATATTAATGTTTATAGTAATTGCTTTTCTGGCCATCTTTGGGGTAATCGATGGTGATCGCCCTATTCAGTATCCGAATACCCAAAAAGAAATTATGCCCCATGGATTGAAAGGCTTATGGTCAGCAGTGATTTTTGCCTTCTATGCTTTCGGTGGTATTGAAATTCTTGGATTAATGGCGACCAATTTAAAGGATCCGAAGGAAGCTCCCAAAGCTGGAAAAGTCATGTTGTTTACACTCATGATCATCTATGTGGTATCGATTGGTCTTGCAGTCATTATTGTTCCTTGGAATCAATTTAACACAAAGGAAAGTACTTTTGTTGTTGCCCTTAATGCATACCATCTTTCCTTTGTTCCTCATTTTTTTAATGCAACATTAATTATTGCAGGTTTTTCAACCATGACCGCTTCTCTTTATGGCGTAACCAGCGTGCTTGTCACGCTTGGTGAAGAGGGTGATGCACCTGCATGTTTTTCAAAGCCGGGGAAATTAAAAGTCCCGCTGGCATCCCTGCTTATTACCATGTTAGGAATTACTGCCTCGGTTGTTTCAGCCTTGGTTTTACCTAACAAAATTTATGAGTGGGTTACCACGGGTGCCGCCTTAATGCTCCTTTATAATTGGCTCTTTATCCTGGCATCCTCACGAAAAATTTTAGAGCTGCAGCTGAAGGAAAAAATTATGTATTCCATTGGCGCCTTATTTATTTTAATTGCCGTTAGCGGCACTCTTTTTCATGAAACAAGCAGACCGGGCTTTTTTATTAGCTTAGCCTTTCTTGGAATTATTGGAGTGATTACCTTATTCATGCAGTTAAAATGGAAAAAGTCGAAGAAAAAAGTGCTTAGCCCATGGCCGACTGCATAGAAAAACCAGCGAATTCTTTTTGCTGGTTTTTTTGTTATGCAAATAACACATTAAAGGCTTGCATTCCAAAATAAATCCCAAAGCCAATCAATGAAAGACCAGACAGGCAAGAAATGCCGACAAGTAATCGGGGAGTTAAGAAATTACGAAAACTGCTTGATACACTCGCCATGGCAATATCCCAAATCAGCAGCCCAATAAAAATTGCACAGCTGTAGAGGACTAATTGAGTCGGATTTGAGGATGCAGCTGTTTTCGCAAGGACGGACCCATAAATCCCTAACCAAAATAGAATCGTTAAGGGATTAGAGATCGACATAAGAAATCCTGAGAAGAATGATTTTATCAGTGGTTCCTTCCCTCTGGATTGCTCTAAATTAATTTTTCCCGCGTTCATGAAGGTTTCTATTCCTGTATACATAAGGACAAAACAGCCAAAAAACCAAAGAAACGTTTGCATAAATGCGGTTTCAAGAAACTGGACTACTCCTATATAAACAACAAGCATATACACGCCATCGGCAATAACAGCCCCGACTCCAATAAGCCACGAATTCATAAATCCGTTCCTAATGCCCCTGTCAATCTGAGCAGCATTAATTGGACCAATCGGAGCCGCCAGCGATAATCCTAAAAGTATATAGCTCAAAAATACATTCATCTATATCTCTCCTTAATAACTAAGTAGAAGCCTGTCTATAATTTTTATTCAAAGAAATAGGTTTGTACCACAAAAAAATAAAACCTTCCTGTCATCGGAAGGTTTTTCACTTACATTATTGTTTTGAACCTATTGTTAAAATTATCAAGCAGTCCTATTAGATTAATCTGTTTTCGTTAATAATAAAAATAACTGGTTCAGCACCTGCTCTACGAGATGGTGCTAAAAACACTAGAAAGAGGTGACAATCGTGCCAAACAGAGTGTATATCAGCTTCCTACGTTTGCCGCTCCTCGTCCGAATTCTATTAATGGCATTACTTGTGTTTCTCTTATTCGGAATCTCTATTCACTTTTTAGAACCAACCACCTTTCCCACAATTTTTGATGGTATCTGGTGGGCGATCATTACTGCATCAACGGTAGGATACGGTGATTATGTCCCGCACTCCTTCTTAGGCAGACTCACCGCATTGATTCTCATCCTATTCGGTGTTGCCTTTGTTTCATCCTATTTTGGAACATTGGCCGCAGCTGCCGTCACAAAACAAGATGCCCTGTCTGAAGGGAGAATCCCTTATAAAGGGGAGGGACATATCATCATTATCGGCTGGAATGAACGATCGAAGGAGTTAATTAATAAGCTTACCACCACAAAATATCAACAAATGATTGTTTTAATTGATGAATCGCTTGAAGCAAATCCCGTAAAATCAAGATTTGTGCACTTTATTCAAGGGAAGGGTCATGTAGATGATACTATCGTCAAAAGTGATATCAAGAATGCGGAGAAAGTGTTAATTACTGCAGATCGAGGAAATGATGAACTGCAAGCAGATATGAATAGCATTCTTACCTTGCTCACTATTAAAGGAATATGTGCACAAGTTAAATGCATCGTTGAGATTTTAACGAGAGAGCAAGTAATTAATGCCTATCGAGCCGGTGCTGATGAAGTAATTCAATCAAATAAATTGACCAGCGTCTTTATGGTAAACAGTTTGCACTCGAATGGAGATGGACTGTTGTCAAACGTTGTCCATGAATTACAGGAAAGCAGATTGTCATCCTACCCAGCTGAGGATCCTGAAATTGGTAAGCCCTTCAGCGATGTATGTCTCTTATTATTGAAAAAGGGTTTTCTCCTGATTGGCATTCAAAGAGGGGAGGAAACATTATTGAATCCATCCCACTCCTTGCCTATAGAGGAAAATGATCAATTATTAATTTTCAAATAAGTTAATCCTGGAGGAGAAGCATTTCCAATTCCTGTACCAGTGCTGTTCCAGAATCTCTATACCTCTCTGGAATGCTCGCATCCTTATCGACAGGTTCTTGAAATTGATTTAGGGTCCCTGAGAAGGTTCCTGTGCTTCCTTCGTCATCTAGCCCTGCTTCATATTTATGGGACAAGAGGAATGGTCTTCCCAGCCTTACTGTACAATTGTTATCATCTAGTTGCCCATCGACGGCTTGAAATGGGAGCCGTACGAATAGATAGCCGTCCTGATCATCTAGCTTATAATCAAAGGCCCCATGGTCATAATCCCAGTTTCCGCCAATCGAATAGCCGATTGGTTTTAATTTTTGTTCAAGTTCAAATAGGTCAAACTGTTTTCCTTCCACTTTCGATGGTAACTCAATCATCAACATTAACCCCCTAATTTTCAATACCATTAGTTTCTCCAAATCCAATCATTTCAATAAAAAAAAGAGAACTGAAAGATTTTCTCAGTTCTCTTTTCTATACTTTATAAACGTTTTTCTAATTCTGCTTTTTTCTCTTCGTATCCTGGTTTACCTAGAAGGGCAAACATATTTACTTTGTATGCCTCAACACCTGGCTGATCGAAAGGATTCACTCCAAGTAAGTAGCCGCTCATGGCACAGGCTTTTTCAAAGAAATAGACAAGGTATCCTAATGTATATTCATCCATGGCTGGAATGTTAACAATTAAGTTCGGCACACCGCCATCTGTATGAGCAAGCATCGTCCCTTGAAATGCCTTATTATTGACAAAGTCTACTGTTTGACCAGCAAGGTAATTCAAGCCATCTAAATCATTTTCTTCTGCTTCAATTTTCAGCTCGTGACGAGGTGTTTCCACTTTAATGATTGTTTCAAACAAATCACGACGACCTTCTTGAACGTATTGTCCAAGTGAATGGAGATCGGTTGAAAAATTGGCTGAGGAAGGATAAATTCCTTTTTGATCTTTGCCTTCACTTTCGCCAAATAACTGCTTCCACCACTCTGAAAAATATTGCAAACCTGGCTCATAATTAATCAGCATTTCGATGGTTTTACCCTTATTGTACAACACATTTCTAACTGCTGCATATTGGTAGGCAGGATTATTTTCCAGTTCGGATTGACCAAAGGCTGTTTGTGCCTCTGCAGCACCTTCCATGATTTTCTCGATGTTTGCCCCGCTTACTGCGATTGGAAGCAAACCAACTGCTGTTAGAACAGAATAACGTCCGCCAATATCATCAGCGATGACAAACGTTTCATAGCCTTCTTCTGTTGCTAAGGTCTTTAGAGCACCTCTTGCTTTATCTGTTGTAGCATAGATTCGTTTGCGAGCCTCATCTTGACCGTATTTTTCTTCAAGAAGTTTACGGAAAATGCGGAAAGCAATTGCTGGTTCAGTTGTAGTTCCAGATTTAGAAATGACATTAATAGAAAAGTCCTTTCCATCAAGGAGATCCATTAAATCTCTCATATAAGTGGAACTGATATTATTTCCAACAAAAATCACTAGAGGTGTATTTCGCTTATCCTTTGGAAGGACGTTATAGAAGCTGTGCTGGAGCATTTCAATCGCTGCTCTTGCCCCAAGATAAGATCCTCCAATTCCAATAACAAGAAGAATATCAGAATCAGCTTTAATTTTCTCAGCTGATTTTTGAATGCGTGAAAACTCTTCTTTGTCATAGTTGGTTGGGAGGTCAATCCACCCTAAAAAGTCATTACCCGCACCGGTCTGCTCATGTAGTGAGTGATGAGCAACTTTTACGGCATCACGTAAATATGTAAGTTCATGTTCTCCAAAAAAAGGTAAGGCTTTTGAGTAATCAAAATGAATATGTGTCATGCATGATCCTCCATAATTTTATTTACATAACCACTTTAACGAATGATGGGATGATTATCAAGGCAGGTCCACTATTGAAAGCGCACCCACTTTCGACAAATTTCTTAACTTTCGTAATTTTATAGTGATGCACGATAAATAGCTAAAACATCCTCACGGTTTAAACGGTTAAAATTCCCAAATTCACCGTTTTCCATCGCTCTGTCAGCCATTAAGTCTAGTTTCGAATCATCAATATCATAATCAATTAACCTTGATGGTGCATCAATACTATTCCAGAACTCACGTAATTTTTGAATTCCTTCAAGTCCTATTTGTTCTGCACTCTTGTCTGCTTCATTTACCCCAAACACCCGAATGGCAAGTTGCTTAAAGCGTTCAGGCTTCACCGCTAGATTATGCCTCATCCAGTGTGGGAACAAAATCGCCAGGCCTCCGCCATGAGGAATGTCATATACGGCCGACACAGCGTGCTCTAGATTATGTGTAGCCCAATCACCGCGATAACCCATATTTAAAATTCCATTAAGAGCCATCGTTCCACTGTAAAGAATGGTCGCCCTATGCTGATAATTTTCTAAGTCCGCAAGCAACTTAGGTGCCGTTTCCATCACAGTAATCAATAAAGATTCACACATACGGTCTTGAAAATCTGTATTTTCTTCTAAATGAAAATAATGTTCAAGCACATGTGACATCATATCAACTATGCCATAAATAGTTTGATTCCTTGGCACCGTAAACGTGTTAACGGGATCTAAGATCGAGAATTTCGGATAAGTAACGGGACTTCCCCAGCCATACTTTTCATTTGTTTCCCAATTTGTAATAACCGAACCTGAATTCATTTCTGAGCCCGTTGCTGCGAGCGTTAACACCGTACCAAACGGAAGTGCATCTTGTGGAATTGACTTTTTAATAACAAGATCCCAAGCATCCCCCTCATATTTTGCACCGGCGGCAATAAGTTTGGTACAATCAATGACACTTCCGCCCCCGACTGCTAACAAGAAATCAATTCCCTCTTGTTTACAAATTTCCACCCCTTTTCGTGCGGTAGTAATCCGTGGGTTCGGTTCCACTCCAGGGAGTTCAAAAACCTCTGCTCCAATTTCTGCTAATAAATTTATTACATTTTCATACAAGCCGCTCCGTTTAATACTGCCCCCGCCATAGACGAGCAATATCTTTTTCCCGTAATGAGGTACTTCTGTTTTTAGTTGTTCCAACTCACCTTTTCCAAAGATCAATTTGGTCGGATTTAAAAAAGTAAAATTTTCCATCATTATACACCATCCTTTTCCTTACTTATTATTAGTTATTATAGTTCTTTTTGCAAAAAAACTTCCTCGCATCATCTGATGCAAGGAAGTTTTTTATGCCCATCCCCTATACAAGGAGGCATCTGCCATTTTTTTGACGCCGATCATATACGCCGCCAAGCGCATATCCACGTTGTTAGTTTGGGACAGTTGATAAATATCCTCGAACGACTTGACCAGTTTATCGCGCAATTTCTCTTCTACTTCCTCTTCACTCCAATAATACCCCTGCTTGTTTTGAACCCATTCAAAATAGGAGACGGTCACACCACCTGCCCCAGCCAAAACATCTGGTACAAGCAAAATGCCACGTTCAGTAAGTATATTGGTAGCTTCAAGCGAGGTCGGCCCGTTTGCAGCTTCTACGACAATTTTAGCCTTGATGTTGTAGGCATTTTCAGCCGTAATCTGATCCGAAATCGCTGCAGGAACTAATACATCACATTCCTTCTCAAGCAGTTCTTTATTGGTGATGGTCCATTCGAAAAGAGTGCTAATCGTTCCAAAGCTGTCCCGACGATCCAACAGATAATTAATATTCAATCCATCAGGATTATAAAGTGCTCCATAAACATCAGAAATTCCAATTACAATCGCTCCTGCATCATGCATAAACTTAGCCACATAACTGCCTGCATTTCCAAACCCTTGAACAATGACACGGGATCCCTTAATGCGAATACCGCGTTTCTTGGCAGCCTCCTCAATACAAATGGTTACGCCCTTTGCTCCTGCCTTTTCCCGGCCCTCAGAGCCTCCAAGTACAAGGGGTTTGCCGGTAATAAAACCAGAAGAATCAAATTGGCGGAGACGGCTGAATTCATCCATCATCCACGCCATGATCTGAGAATTAGTGTACATATCGGGTGCAAGGATATCCTTCGTTGGACCGACAATTTGGCTGATAGCACGAACGTATCCACGGCTTAATCGTTCAAGTTCACCGAATGACATCGTCCGCGGGTTACAAAGAATCGCTCCTTTTCCTCCGCCAAATGGTAAGTCAGCGATGCCGCACTTCATACTCATCCACATCGATAATGCCTTCACTTCGGTTGCTGTGACCTTAGGGTGAAATCGAACCCCACCCATGGTCGGCCCAAGTGCATCATTATGCTGGGCCCTAAACCCGTTAAATATCTTGGTCGAACCATCGTCCATCCGCACGGGAATTCTAACATCCGACATTCTTAATGGCTCTTTCAATAATTCGAACATTTCTTCGTTATAGCCCATCTTTTTTAATGCATCATGAATAACAATCTGTGTTGAAGTGAGCAGGTCTAATGTCTCTATATCCTTATCACCGCCACTATTTGTTACATCATATATCCCCATTTTTGCACCCCTAGTATTTTATCCCTTTTATCCAAGTACGTTTTTAATCCTCTCCAAGGCCCAGTTCAGTTCATCTTTAGTAATAATCAGCGGCGGCGCAAAGCGAATCACCGTGTCATGGGTTTCCTTACACAATAGTCCTTGCTCTTTTAATTGCTCACAATATTTGCGAGCCGGCTGAGATAATTCAACTCCGATAAATAATCCACGTCCGCGAATTTCTTTTATGATTGGATTTTTAATTTCTTTTAATTTATTAATAAAATACTCGCCAAGTTCTAACGATTTTTCTGCTAGTTTTTCATCTACCAGCACATCAAGGGCCGCTATGGAAACTGCACATGCCATTGGATTTCCCCCGAAGGTAGAACCGTGTGATCCCGGATTAAAGACACCTAAAATATCTTTGTCAGCGACAACACATGAAATTGGAAACACACCGCCGCCCAATGCTTTACCTAGAATATACATATCAGGTTCGATTCCTTCCCACTCACAAGCAAACATTTTACCTGTCCGGGCCAAACCAGCTTGAATTTCATCCGCAATAAACAAAATATTGTTTTCTTTACAAAGATCATAGGCGGCCTTCATAAAGCCTTCAGGCGGAATGACAATCCCAGCCTCTCCCTGAATCGGTTCAATTAAAAATGCCGCTGTATTAGGGGTAATCGCAGCTTTTAATGCCTCTAAGTCACCGTAAGGGATTAGCTTGATCCCCGGGAGCATGGGCCCAAACCCGCGTTTATACTCGTCGTCAGATGAAAGGGAAACTGCCGTCATTGTTCTGCCGTGGAAATTCCCTATACAAGCAATAATTTCCGCTTGGTTCTCGGCCACACCTTTTACATCATAGCTCCAGCGTCGTGCCGTTTTCACAGCTGTTTCCACTGCTTCAGCCCCGGTATTCATGGGCAGCACCATCTCTTTTTTCGTTAATTGACAAACCTTTTCATACCACGGACCAAGTTGGTCATTGTGAAATGCACGGGAAGTTAATGTAACTTTATCAGCCTGGTCCTTTAACGCTTGAATAATTTTTGGGTGACGATGTCCTTGGTTCACAGCCGAATAAGCACTAAGCATATCCATATATTTATTGCCTTCTGGGTCCTCTACCCAAACACCTTCTGCCCTAGTAATGACAATTGGGAGCGGATGATAGTTGTTGGCTCCATATTTCTCTGTTTTAGCAATTAATTCATTCGTATTTACATTTGCTTTCATAAATAACCCCCCGTTTCATTGTTTCATTCTAATATTATGTACATATAGTACTATTGTAGCCGAGCATGAAAAAAGAATGAACACCCCAATATAATTTTATCCATGAAAAAGCTCTTTTTATGTAAAAAAAAAGCCTAGCACCATGCTAATATAGCATTGGGTCTAGGCTTTACATGAATTTATTTTTTTATTAAATCTTCACGTTGTGACTGGTCAATCCACTCTTGTAGTTTATCTTTTAATGTGTTAAAACCTTGTTGGCCATCCACTTCTGGAATAATCGCAGCAACTGGACGTTTACGAGGTTTCTTTGCCTTCGGAGCAGCCTGTTGAACAGGAGCTTCTTCCGTTGCACGAATCGAAAGTCCAATTTTACCTGCGCCTTCATCCACTGATAATACTTTCACCTTAATTTCGTCCCCAACTTTAAGGTGGTCATTAATATCTTTCACATAACCATGGGTAATTTCAGAAATATGGACAAGGCCTTGAGTATTATCGTCAAGCGCAACAAACGCTCCATATGGTTGAATTCCAGTTACTTTACCTGTTAAAATACTTCCAGTTTCGATCTTTTCTGACATGAAAACACTCCTAAGTAATTAATTATTTTATCCCTTATATACGCATTATAATATTATACCACAAAGAACGCTTTAAATCAAAAAAGATTGAAAAATAAACTGCAAATAATGCTTACCTTAGTGGGATTGTCGAAATTTCTTAACATAATATTCAAGGAAAGGGAAAGAAATAGTTACTAAACGTGATAAACTAATAGTGAGGAAATCTATTTTAAAGGGAAGGTGAACCAGTTTGAATACCATCGGCCAAACCATTAAAAATGCCCGTGAAATGCTCCATATGTCTCAGGAAGAGCTGGCACAAAAAGTAAGAGTTGGAATTCACACAATTGAGAAATACGAATCTGGAGAACAAATTCCTAGCACCCAAACCTTATTAAAGTTATCAACTGTATTAGATCTTCCTGCCACAGAATTGCTTGAACAATAATATGAATAATAACAAAGTTTTTCTATACTGCTGTATAAAAAAAGGAAATACTGGAAACCCTTATATCATAAGGCTTTCTAGTATTCCCCCTTTTTGAAGTGGACATCCATCATGGGATGTCCTTTTTTTTTGCCATGAAGTTTTAAATGGAACAAGCATCATTTGCTTTAATGACTAATAATTCTTTAGCTATTTTCAAGCACTTTTCCAAGGGAATTATTCTTTCAAAGGAAAAATCATAAATGCTTTGTATTCTTTTGGCCAACTCATCACAATCATCTAATTCATAGATAGCCTGAATCGTATCAGCGATTTCTGTGTCATATCCTCCATTAGTTAAGTTGAAGGGATTCCACTCATTTAATAGATCTACATATTGTAAATTTGTTTGCAGTTCTTTTCTCATTATTTTTAACTCCCAAATTTCGGCTTAAAAAAGCACTATTTTATTTCCTCATGGTCTCCAGTATACTTCTTAAAAAATGGAGTGTAAAAGATTGGTGCACCACACAAGTTATCTAACTTTTTCCAATAGATGCTGTAGCATTTGCTCTCCAGACACTAATGCCTCACCGCCACCCTGGGCAAATGAATCATTTCCTCCGCCTTTTCCGTTAATATGCGGAAGGGCACTAGCGATTACTTGCTTCATACTTACCGTTTCAGCTTGTCCACGTGCACAAACTACTTGCAATCGCTTATCATTTTCCGATACAAAGTAAACAATAGCCGTTTCTTCTTCAGTAATTATGATTCGTGCTAAATTCTGCAATTCTTGAATGGAGCGATTTTGAAACACCTCACTGACGAGGGGCTTCTCACGATGACTTCCTTTTTCAAGTAAGTCCTTTGCCTCAAAATGAAGGAGACTTTCCTGAGTTTGTTCAAGGTCTTTCTCTAATGTTTTGTTCGTTTCAAGGAGACGAAGGACAGCTTGTTCCATTTCCTTTTCAGGGGCATTGAGGATTTTTGTTAATTCCAGGAGTACCCTTTGTTTTTGTCCAAGCAGTGTAACTACTCGGTTCCCACCAACAAATTGGACCCGTACCTTCTTCTTTTGTCGTTCCCAATCCAATACTTTTACCGCTCGAACCTCACCAGTAGCTCTTGGATGTGTCCCCCCGCACCCGTTATCATCAAAATCAGGAATAATAACCAGGCGAATATCCTCTTTCACTTTTGTCTCTTTTCGGAGATTATATTGAGACAATTCTTCTTCTGTAACCCATTTCGTCTCAATTGGTCTGTTTTCAAGGATGACCTGATTTGCTAGTGCCTCAGCTCCTTGTACTTGTTGCTCGCTAAGATGATCCGTCTCTAAATCGATGGTAAGTATTTCTGCCCCTAAATGAAACCCAATTGTTTTGTATCCAAATAAGTGATCAAACGCCGCAGATAATAGATGCTGCCCGGCGTGTTGCTGCATATGATCCAAGCGTCTTTCCCAATCGATGGTCCCTATGACTTCCTTTCCAATATCATCGAATGGCCCATCAATGTAATGCCGAATTTCTCCATCGATTTCTTCCACGTTTATTACCGCTTTATTAGCAAGTGTTCCAAGGTCGTGCGGCTGCCCGCCGCCGGTTGGATAAAAGGCCGTTTGATTTAATACAACATACCAGCTGCCTGTTGGGTCTTGTTCTTGTTTTACCACTTTTGCATTGAAAGTTCGTATGTATGGATCTTGATAATACAGTTTGTTCTCCATATTTATGGTCACTCCAATTTATAATTATGAACTCATTGTCTAAAAAAAAGGAAAATAAATCAAGCAAACAAAAAACTGCTCCTCCTTTAAGTGAGGAACAGTTTTTTCTAACTCATCTGTGACTTAACTACTTCTTATTTTTACGCTGTCCAAAAGAAGTAGGCATCGTTGGTAGGTTTTGTCCACCTTGCTGGGAAGTGCCCATCATTTGAGGAAAACCAGTTTGCTGTTGGCCCCCCATCATTTGAGGGAACCCGCCCATGCTTTGAGGAGTTCCTGAATGCTGGCCTCCCATCATTTGAGGAAAACCTCCCATGCTTTGAGGAAAACCTGACTGATGGCCTCCCATCATTTGCGGAAAACCGCCCATGCCTTGAGGAAATCCTGATTGCTGACCGCCCATCATATGTGGGAATCCTCCCATTTGTGGATAACCCATTTGATGATATCCTCCCATTTGGGGGAAGCCTCCCATTTGATGATACCCACCCATTTGCGGATAGCCCATTTGCGGGTAACCAGATTGTCCTGGAAATCCGCCAAAGAATTGTCTTTTTCCCAAACTTATCGCCTCCTAAATCGTCTCCATGCTAGTGTATGTCCACCTTTAGGAAAAGCTGTAGATTTCTACCTATTTACAAGAAAAAAAGTCAATGTTAAAGGCTATCACACTTAACTGATTGCCTGCCAAAAAATAATATTCTCATTCTAGCCGTTTTATTTGTTCGCTTTTTTATCTTTTGTTATTTCACCACAGGCGATCCGTTTTCCAGAATCTCCTGAAGGCGGTGTCATACCATCATCTTTCCCTTCATCAATGACGATTGTGGTCCCGTCTTTTGTAAACAACGATGTTTTTCCATCTTTCAAAGTGACATTGGGTGCCGTTAAATCTACTTTTACAGACCCATCATCACCAACCATTAAATTAGGCAGATCGCCTGCATGAGCACCTTTGGGATGAAGAAGCCCATGTTCCTTATTATCGGGATTAAAATGGTTTCCTGCTGATTTAAAGTCTGGAGCTTTACATTTTCCCTTGTCATGGATATGAATCGCATGATCTCCGGCTGGAAGGCCATTTAAATCTACTGATAATTTTACGCCTTTGGCCTGCTCAGCTACCTTTATTTTTCCAAGGGAATCCCCGACCGCATTATACATCTCCACATCAATCTTTCTGATATTCTCTTCTGTACATCCTGTTAGAATGAGCAGTGGAATGATCATCCAGCTTTTCTTCATATGTATACCCCCACACTAGACAACGTATTGTCAAAACTTTTATATTAAAAAAGTTAATAATCCTTGATTTAAAGGGATTTAAATGCAAAAAACTTGCCACCCCCGTGAAATTAGGTTAAAAGTGAGGTTACCACACCGAACACCTAA